>JBEAZL010000028.1:0-2587 GCA_041170085.1 Bacteroidota bacterium | reverse complement strand
ACCTGACATCTTGAAAGCAGCGGACTGATGACTTCGAATGAAGGGTTCTCGGTTGTAGCACCAATCAGTGTTACCACACCCCGTTCAACCGCGCTCAACAAAGAATCCTGCTGACTTTTTGAAAAACGGTGTATCTCGTCGATGAACAGCACAGCATTCGATGCAAATAATCCCTGACCTGATGCTTTATCAATCACTTCGCGCACGTCTTTCACGCCACTGTTGATGGCACTGAGACTATAAAACGGCTTTTTGAGAGTCTGGGAAATGATAAAAGCCAGTGTTGTCTTGCCCACACCAGGAGGGCCCCAGAGAATAATCGACGGAATGGTACCGCGATCAATCGCCTTGCGGAGAACGGCTTCCTGGCCAACAATATGTTCTTGTCCGATATAATCGTCGAGCGATTTCGGACGCATGCGTTCAGCGAGCGGAATTCCTGTTTGCATCATTCAGACCTCCAAATCCGGACGACGTTCTCTTGTCTTTTGCAGAGCCTGTTCCATGCGCCACTCTTCAATCAGTTTGAAATTACCGCCTGTCAATACATCCGGTACTTTCCAGCCATGATAATCTGCCGGTCTTGTGTAAACCGGCGGAGCAAGAAGCCCATCCTGAAATGAATCTGTAAGTGCGCTTGTCTCATCATTCATGGCACCGGGAATCAGCCTTACAATGGAATCCACCAGCACAGCTGCTGCCAGTTCTCCTCCGGACAGAACATAATCTCCTATCGAAATCTCGCGCGTAACCAGATGATCTCTGACACGCTGATCAACTCCTTTGTAATGTCCGCAAAGCAGAATGAGATTCTTTGTAAGCGACAATGTGTTGCACATGGACTGCTTCAGCGTTTCTCCATCGGGCGTGAGATAAATCACTTCGTCGTATTCGCGCTCCGCCTTCAGTTTATTGATGAGATCATGAATGGGTTGAATCATCATGACCATTCCGGCACCACCACCGAACTGATAATCGTCGACCTGCTTGTGCTTGCTGACGGAATAATCACGGATATCGTGAATGTGTATTTCAACAATGGCATTCTCCTGCGCACGCTGAAGAATACTATCGTGAAATGGTCCGTCGAGCAGCCTGGGCAGCAGGGTCAGAATATCAATTCGCATAGGTGCAACAAATGTCGTGACTAATCTGTTTTAATATGCGGGATGCTGAGGCTTGTTCTGCAGGATGTCTTCAATGCGCTGCATCACCTCTTCGGTAAGCAGCTCCACATATTCCGGTGCCTTCAGATTCTCAATGAGTTGTTCGGGTTTACTGGCACCGAGTATTACTGAACTGACATTCGGATTCTTCAGGCACCAGGCAACACCGAGAATGGGCAGGCTGATACCGAGATCGGAAGCAAGGGAAGCAAGTGCCTTGATCTTGCGAATGTTTTCTTCAACGATAAGCCTCTCGGACAGCCAATTCAGTTCATCGCGCTTCAGGCGCGCATCCTCAGGTACACCCTGATTGTATTTTCCGGTGAGTAAGCCGCTGGCCAAAGGGCTCCAGATGGTTGTGCCCAGCCCGACAGTTTTGTATATCTGACTGAAATCCACTTCCACTTTCTGTCTCTTGAACATATTGTATTCAGGTTGCTCCATGGTGGGGCCAATGAGGTGGTTCTGTCTTGCCACCATATGGGCCTCCATAATCTCCTGCGCACTCCATTCGCTGGTTCCCCAGTACAATACCTTTCCCTGAACGATCAGGTTGTGCATAGACCAGACAGTCTCTTCCATGGGTGTTGTCTTATCCGGTCTGTGGCAGAAATACATATCGAGATAATCGACCCTAAGCCTTTTCATGGCTGCATGACAGGCCTCCATAATGTGCTTTCTGTTCAGTCCCCGCTGTGTCGGCAGCTTACCTCCCGCACCGAAAAAGACCTTGCTCGAAACCATGTAGGTATCTCTTGCCCAGTTCCTCTTGGCGAGAATCTCCCCCATGACCTCTTCACTCTTTCCGGCTGCATAGACCTCGGCATTATCAAAAAAATTGACCCCGGCATCGTAGGCGATATCCATTAGCTTTTCGCTGATGCCGTCACCGATTTGATTTCCAAAGGTTATCCATGAGCCGAAGCTCAGTTCGCTCAATCGAATACCCGACTTTCCAAGATTTCTGTAGTTCATGCTACAAAGTAAACAGATATTTGTCCGGGCACTATTCTTGGTTGTGCTGCGTTAGGTGCCCCGAACCCTATGAAACCGATAATAATCCTCAAATCAGTTATTCTTTTTCTGGCCATTTCTGTCAGTGCCATCGCACAACAGGAATGCGATTATGAAATACCCGCGGAAATTCAGAAGTACCTGGATAAGAGCCGCGATACCAAGAAATATGAAAGCGCAGAACGCCTGGGCTTTCTTGAAAAGGCTCTGGAAGAAGATCCCAAATGCCTCCCTTGTCTGATGCGTATCGGCGAGATGGAATTCCTTCTTGCCAAGAGATCGGGAGGTTCATTTGCACCCGCTGAAAAGTACTTTGAAGAACTGGCTTCCCTGTGCGAGAACTACCACAGTGAAATGTACTATTTCCTGGGAGCCATGTATTACGCCGACAGGCAGTATGGCAAGGC
>JBEAZL010000027.1:0-3340 GCA_041170085.1 Bacteroidota bacterium | reverse complement strand
CTATACTGCGTGTAATCCTTATCCTGGCCGTGATTTTCGGTGGCACAGGCGTGCTTCTCTATATCATCCTCTGGGCCGTCATTCCGGCTGCCAATACACGAGCTGAAAAACTGCAGATGCGCGGTGAACCAGTAACCATCGACAACCTGTCGAAGATGGTCAAAGAAGAGATGTCTGAATTCGAAGACCGTCTTGGCAATAAGAAGGGCAAGAAATTCGGAAGCGAGTTTGGCGAGAAGGCCCGCGAAATGGGAGAATCCAGCGGAAGAATATTCGGGCTGATTTTTGGCGGAATACTGATCATTATCGCTCTTGGAATCATACTTTCCATGATAGGTGCTCTGGTCGGAATGAACGTAGGAGGTCCTTTTAATTCCGACAACTTCTCTATTTCGTATGCAGATCAATTGATGTTCAACGGCGACGGATCTTTGATGTGGCTGGTAGTATCAGCCTTCACCATGATCATTGCTCCTGTTATTCTGATGCTCTACGGAGGAATTAAACTTCTGCTGAATATCAAAACCAAGGTTCGCGGCCTCGGACTTGGCCTCGGCCTGCTCTTTCTCATCGGACTCCTGGGGTGTATTGTTCTGGGAACACGCGCCGGTAGAGAATTCAGCCGCGATGCCGAATCAACACAACGCCACAGGCTGGAAGTGACCGGCGACACCCTCTTCGTTGGAGTGAATCCAAATCCATATTTCCCCTTCGACGTTGCCCGGGATGAACGTGAGTTCTTTGAACTTATCAAAGAAACCGACAGCCTGCGCGCCTATGGTGAAACAGTAAGCATGCACTTTGAGTCAACGGATGATGACTTCTTCTCCATGGAAATCTACAAGGAGTCCAATGGATCAACAACCACAAGGGCATATGAACTGATTGAACGCACTTCGTATGGATATTCCATTGCTTCAGACAGCGTTCATCTGAATACATTTCTCACCACTCCAAAGGCCGATCCTTTCAGGGCACAATGTGTCGAAATACGAATCATGGTCCCAAAAGGTAAATGGGTCTCTTTTGGTGAAGGACTGCAACGCATCTACTGGAATGATTCAAACGTAGGCCGCACAAGGCAAATGGGTGAAGAAACCTGGATGGATGACAACCTGCGCTTTGTACCTGAACCACCCAGAGCTCCGGAACCACCCGGAAGAAACGGGACCTCAACCATATAAAACCTGCATGAAAAGCTTCCACACGGAAGCTTTTCTTTTTGTATTCAGCGAAAAGCAACCACGTTCACCATCATCTTGTCATATCATAGCTATATTAGTACTTGTGAGGAACGCCGCTCTGATTTTCCTGTTTGCCTGTCTTGGACTGCAAAACGCATGGTCCCAATCGGGCTTCCATTTCGTGGAAAACCGCGGCCAATGGCCTGAGCATGTGCGGTACCAAGTGACCGCGCAGAATATGCGGATATTTCTTGAATCCGAAGGGTTGCGCTATCATGCGTATGATCTCACCGGAATGTCGTCTGTGCATGCCGGTGAAAGTCTGGCCGAAGGCATCAAAATGAAAGGTCACGTATATGATGTGCAATTCGCAGGTTGTAATGAACGAAGTTCTTTTATACCCTCAGGCATTTTTGCTTCCAGATTCAACTATTACCTCGGTAACAATCCGGACAACTGGGCCTCTTCATGTCGTTCATACCAGTCTGTGACTTACCAGGAGCTGTATGATGATATTGACCTTCACTTCTACCAAGGCGAATCCTTTCTCAAATACGACTTTATTGTAAAACCCGGAGGGAACCCGGAACTGATACAATGCCGCTATGATCATGTGAACAATATCAGTGTGGAGCATGGCAAGCTGGTGATAAAACACTCTGTCGGTGAGGTGTGGGAACAACGCCCGTTCGCTTATCAGGTGATTGATGGAACAAAAGTCCCTGTAAAATGCCAATACCTGCTTTCAGACAAAACTGTCTCGTTTGAAGTAGGTCAATACGACGAACGCTATGCCCTGTACATTGATCCGGAGCTCATTTTCTCGACATACAGCGGATCCTATTCCGACAACTTCGGATACACTGCCACATACGATTCCGAGGGATACCTCTACAGCGGAAGCTCAGCTTTTGGCAATGAATATCCTGTCACTCCCGGGGCATATCAGACCTCATGGGCGGGTGGCGACGGACAAGGTTCCTTGCCGGGAATTGATATGGCCATCACGAAATATGATGTGAGTGGAACTGACCTTATCTACAGTACATACCTCGGAGGGTCACACGACGAACTGCCTCACTCGCTGATATGTGATGAGAACAACACGCTATATGTTTACGGAACCACCAGCTCACCGGACTTTCCCGTGACCAATGGTGCATTTGACAATACCTGGAACGGAGGAAGCATCTTTGCACCCAGCGGTGTAGGTGCCGATTATGTAAATGGTTCTGATATCGTAGTCGCTCATTTCAGTGCCGATGGTTCAGACCTGCTTGCTTCTACTTTCCTTGGAGGAAGCGGAAACGACGGAGTGAATACAGCCTCTACCCTCAAATTCAATTATGCAGATGAGTTTCGCGGCGAGATTGACATAGACCCTGCCGGAAATGTAATCATCGCAACAAGCACCTATTCCAGCGACTTTCCGATGACCGGTGCTCTGCAGCCCACTGCACAGGGAGGTCAGGAAGCCTGTCTGATTAAGCTTACGGCAAGTCTCGATGATATCATCTGGAGCACATATGTAGGAGGGGCACTGGATGACAGCGGTAACTCGGTAGCATTCGACTCTCAAAACAATATCTACTTCTGCGGAGGTACCAAGAGCACGGATTTTCCGGTAGGCACGGGCGGAATACAAACTACCCATGCCGGAGGTATAACGGATGGTTGGGTGTTGCTCATCGCTGCTGATGGTTCTGAGATCATGCACGGTACTTACTACGGAAGTAACCAGTATGACCAGATTTATTTCGTGGAAACTGATGATGACGATATGGTTCACGTGTACGGACAAACCATGGCCGATGATGACTTCTTCGTTCTGAATGCCGGTTACTCTGATCCAAACAGCGGCATGCTGGTCAGCAAGTTCGATCCGGCATTGGAAAACACAATCTGGAGCACTGTTTTCGGCACCGGTGAAGGAGAACCGAACCTCTCTCCTACTGCTTTTCTCGTAGACGTCTGTGGCAAGATATACATGTCCGGATGGGGCGGTTCTACGAACACCAATTCAAATCCGAACACAGACAATCTGATTGGTATGGAAGCCACACCCGGCGCATATCAGACTTCTACCAATGGCTCTGACTTTTATTTTCTTGTCCTTGAAGCTGACGCAAGCGAACTGGTCTACGCCTCTTTCTTTG
>JBEAZL010000026.1:0-4932 GCA_041170085.1 Bacteroidota bacterium | reverse complement strand
GAGTTGGTTCCACCGATGGAGGTTATCCTTCATCTTGCCGGATTTCTGGCCGGGATAGCCCTGTTTCAGGCGCTGTCGTTTTTCTATTTCTCATACACCAACAAAGACATTACGCATCTGCCTCATCATGCCCGCACTGCTTCTCAGGCTGCGCATAATCCGGTAGATACCACATTGCACAACCGCTGGAAATGGCTGCCCCGCCGCACCAGGCCGAGATGGCATGTCGAGACATATCTGTCGCGTTTCAACCGCATTGCCATTGCCCGCGAGGGAACGCATTACAGCAAGAGCCTGGTAGATGAGGTTCTTGCCCAGAACCACCTGAATGCTTCGCGCTTTGAGGTAGTTCTTATTCTTTCATTCCTGGCCGCAGGGGTGCTGAGGGAATACGAATACTTTCATATGCCGGCCGGGGCGAGCACATTGCTGTTCTTTACCATGATCATCATGGTGCTGAGCGCTGTGCACTCGTGGGTCAAGGGGTGGACCGTTACCGTTGTGCTGGCGCTTCTTGCCATCATCACCACGGTTAAGGGCGACCTCGATGTATTCGGCGGCGGCAGCAAGGCATACGGACTGGATTACGACACAGCACCGGCTCGTTATGACCCGCTGAATTCATTGCCCGACGAGAAGAAAGTTCAGGATGACTACAGGGCTACTGCAGAAATTCTTGACCGCTGGCGCAAGAGATTGCATGTGCAGCAAGATGAGAAACCAAAGCTGGTGATTATCAACTGCAGCGGTGGCGGTACACGATCAGCTTACTGGACGATGCGAAGTCTGATGTATGCCGACAGCATCACCGGAGGTGCTCTGCTCGATCATACTGTGATGATGACCGGTGCATCGGGAGGCATGCTGGGCGCAGCCTATATGCGTGAACTCATGTTGCGCAAATTCATGGGTGAACCGGTCAGTCTTTACGACAGCACTTATGCAGAAGACATCAGCAAAGACCTTCTGAATCCTGTTATGTTGTCGATGGTCACCAACGACTGGTTCGTTCGCTTCCAGTATTTGAAAGACGGAGACCATGTCTATTCCAAAGACCGCTCATTTGCCTTTGAAAGAGAACTGAACCAGAACACCCGGAACTTCATGGCCAGAAGGCTGCGGGACTACACACTTCCGGAGAGTCAGGCCATTATCCCCATGGTGGTGCTGTCTCCGACGATTGTGAATGATGGCCGAAGGCTCATCATTGCGTCGCAGCCGGTGAGTTATCTGACCCAAAGCACCGTGTGGGACAAGGGCTACAGCGATCTGCATGAAGATGTCGAGTTTGCAGAGCTTTTCAAATCTCAGGATGCTGAGCAGTTGCATTTCACTACAGCATTGCGCATGAATGCCACATTCCCGTATGTATTTCCCGTGACCGTGCTGCCCAGCGATCCTCCCGTAGAAGTCATGGATGCCGGGATTCGCGACAATTTCGGGTTGAAGACAACCATGCGGTTTTTGCATACGTTCAGAAACTGGATCAACACCAATACCAGTGGCGTTATCATCCTGCAGATACGAGACCTCCCACGGGATGGCATAGTGAGTGATTTCAGTACAGGCAAAGAAAACAGCAGCTCGGGTCCATTGGGCAGCATTTATGGCAACATCACCCGTACCCACGACTACAACCATGAGCAGATGCTCAATTACCTCCAGGCCTCAGTGGATGGCGGAGTGGAGCTGGTGACCTTCGAACTGGAACAGACCAGGGAAAATCACATCTCACTCAGCTGGCACCTGACCGAATCAGAAAAGAGGTTTATACGAAAGTCAACACAGAACGAGTCTTTCCGGAAGGAGCTGGAAAGACTGACGTCACTGCTCAATTCCGGAAAAGAAAGCTCTGGCCATTGAACACACCAGTTCAACTTTGGCCACATCCGTTTCCTCGTAATCCGTTTCAAAAATGCCCGCTTTGACGGGAGATTTGACCGGACTTCTGGCGCTCATATGGTATTCTGAAATCAGGGGGTTGAAGATTTCCTGAATGGTGTCGGTAGTTATTCCTCCTCCGGGCATGATTCCGATTCTTCCTTGCGCCTTTTTTGCCAGGGCGAACAATTTCTCTTTGCCCTGAGGCGAGGTAGGGGCACCTCCTGATGTCAGGATTCTGGTGCATCCTGAATCGATGATGGTTTCGAGTGCTGCGAAGAGATCGGGCGTTACATCGAAAGCCCGGTGGAAGGTGACTGGCAGGGGGTAGGACCATTCGACGATTCGTCTGATGGCCTCGGGGTTTACTTCGTTGCTGAGGTTAAGTGCTCCGGCTACGATGCCGTCAGCGCCCTCGTTTTTACAAGTGATGATGTCCTGATGAATGACTTCAAGTTCCTGTTCAGAATAGATAAAATCGCCTTCCCGCGGGCGAAGGAGAACAAACACAGGTATTCCGACCTGTCGCTTTACTTCGCGTAAAAGTCCCGCAGAAGGGGAGATACCTGCAGTTTTCAGGGCAGAGCACAGCTCAATGCGGTGGGCACCACCTTTTTCCGCGGCCCGACAGGAGGCCACGGTGGAGGCTACGATTTCCAGGGTAAACATGGGACAAAAAAAAGGGCTGTCCGGTTTCGGACAGCCCAGTATGATTGAAAAATCAGAATTAGTTCTGAACAGGTGCTTCAGCAGAAGCAAAGTACTTCTTCTCCTGGATGCGGCTGGCCTTACCGGTCAGTTCGCGGAGATAGAAGATACGAGCGCGACGAATCTTACCTCTCTTGGTAACTTCGATTGACTCGATAAAAGGAGATGCAACAGGGAAAATCCTTTCTACACCCACACCACCAGACATTTTGCGAACGGTGAAAGTTGCGGTAGAGGCGCTTCCTTTGCGCTGGATAACGATTCCAGAGAATTGCTGGATACGCTCCTTGTTACCTTCTTTAATCTTGTATTTTACGTTGATTGTATCACCGGCGCTGAAATCCGGCCAGTTCTGTACGACAACGAGTTTCTTTTCGAGTTCTTTAATGCGATCCATGGCTCTGCTTCTTTAACGTTTCCTAAACGGGGGCGCAATATTACGAATTCTTTCCCGAAAAGAGGGCAAAAACAGGTAAATTATTTCGGTTGGGTTGTTGATAACGGTCTTTTGTGCTTCCACCTGCGGTGCGACCAAAGGTAAAACTCCGGTCTGGCCTTGATCTGATCTTCGAGCAAACGGTAGAGTTTCTTTAGAATATCGCCATAACCTTCAGTTGAAGGAGAGGTGGTTATTATGCTGTATTTCACTGAGTAATGTCCTCGCGATGTTTTTTTGAGGTCTCCGAATACAACAGGGTATCCGAAGTCTTTGGCGTATTTCTCGGCTCCGTACAGGGCAGCGGTTTCCCGTCCCATGAATTCCAGCCAATAGCATTTTTCCGGGTTCGCCGGACTTTGGTCGAAGGCAAACGCGATGGCGAGTGGTTCGCCTTCGTGGGTGCGCAGGTAGTTGCCCGTGTCGCGCGTGCTTACGAGCAGCAGACCGGTTTTGCTGCGTGAATTGCGCATCACTTCGTCGAAGAAGGCATTGCTGAGCTTTTTATAGATGCCCAGGATCTTTGTTTTCATGCCCAGCGGAGCGGCTACGGCCCATAGCTCCCAATTGGCGTAATGTCCGGCGCAGAGCACCACGCCACCATGTTTTTGCGCCAGTTCGTCTACCAGCTCCGGGTTTTCCTGTACCATCCTTTTAGCGGCCTCTGCAGGGCTCACCGAGAAGTTCTTGAGGCTCTCCAGCACCATATCGCAGAAATGGCGGTAGAAAGCCCTTCTGATTTTTAGAATTTCCTTTTCCGGTTTATCCGGGAAGCACTTTTGCAGATTGTCGAGGACGACTGCTTTGCGGTAGCCCACGAGGTAGAAGAAGACCACAAAGAAGAAGTCGGAGATAAAATACAGCACCGGATAAGGCAGCAGACTTATGGGCTTGATAACGAGATAGTAGAGGAGACGGCTACCCATGGTCAGAAAGAGATTTGTAGTCCGTCGAAAGCCAGTTCCACTCCTGCGGGAAGTTCATCTGAAATATCAGCATGCGTTCCCAGCTGATGGCTGATATGGGTGAGGAAGGTGCGTTCAGGACCAATGCGACGGGCAATCTCAATGGCTTCTTCAAGGGTAAAATGAGAGGGGTGTTTCTCTTTTCGCAGGGCATTTAAGATCAGGATTTTGCAGCCTTTCAGGCGTTCATAGGTGCTGTCGGGGATGTAGTTCGCATCTGTGATGTAGGCGAGATTGCCCATGCGGAACCCCAGCACATCCATATGCATATGTTTGACCGGAAGCGGAATGAAGTCGATATCACCGACACTGAAAGATGCCTCATGAATGTTTTCAAAGTCCAGTTCCGGCACGCCCGGGTATTTGTCCTGGGAGAAGGCATAATAGAATTCCCGTCTGAGGGCCTGTTCTACCTTATCTGTGCAGAAGAGCGACATTTTCTTGCCCGAGAAGAAATTGAAAGCGCGGACGTCGTCGAGGCCGGCGATATGGTCTTTGTGTTCATGGGTAAAAACGACACCCGAAAGGTGACGGACATCGTGGTTCAGCATCTGCTGGCGGAAATCCGGACCCGTATCGATGACCACATTGTGGGCATGGTTGGAGATCATCACCGAAGTGCGCAGACGTTTGTCCCGCTGGTCGGCCGACAGACATACGGGGCACTGACAGGCGATGACGGGCACACCCTGCGAAGTTCCTGTTCCCAGAAAGGTGAGAATCATGGATGCAATGTTACGTGAAGTTCTGCCGACTTCGGGGGGATGCCAGGCATGGTTTGTCGCGCGTGGGTTAAAAATGGCAGACTCTGTTAACTCCGTTTAAGAAAACAAAAACCGCCACTTGTGGTGGCGGTTTTTAGGGGGGGGATTTGGGTTAATATTTACTCTTTCACCATTTTCTTCATATCGATCACCTTGCCATTAACCAGAAGGGCATAGG
>JBEAZL010000025.1:0-2526 GCA_041170085.1 Bacteroidota bacterium | reverse complement strand
GGTCGTATGTTGTTCTTCTTCAAATTCCCTTGTTCGGGCTGTCATGGAGGTACTGAGTTAAATGGTCTGGCAAACGCAGAGAATGTTGGACTTGATGTGTATTCTCAGGACCCCGGAGTGCCCGGAACACATCAGCAGAGTGGTGATCCCCTGAATGGCTGGTTCAAGGTACCCACACTGCGCAATGCAGAAGTAAGCGGGCATTATATGCACGACGGAAGATTTCAGACATTGGAAGAAGTAGTGGAGTTTTATAATAGCGGAATCCAACCGCATCCCCAACTGTCGACCATGCTTCGCACCCATGAGGATGGCGGATTTTTTACCCTGCCTGAAGAACTTGCAGGGCCTGATGATCTTGATCCACTCGGACGACAGCCCATGCGCATGCACATGACCGAGACCGAGAAGAAAGCGCTGGTCGCTTTTATGAAAACCCTCACCGATCACGATTTTCTCAGAGATCCGAGATTCAGCGATCCGTTTGTGTTGGTGGAATAAATCTGCTCTTCCTCAATTCGTCGCTTGGCCTGTTGACTATTTCTCATCTTTACCTGAACTCAGGTCGATGTAAATACCCAATACCAGAAAATCTCTACCGGTTTCATCGTTAATCCTGTAATCGAATTGATGCAGATAACCTGCCTGGAAAGCGAGAGTCTTCACAGGCCGATACTGACCGGAAATCAGCAATCGGTTTCGTTCGAAAAATGGTTCTTTGTCTGTGAAGAACAGTTCATTGTTGGCACTGATCTGAAAGGGCTGCCTGCCATCTTTCACCTTGCCCAGCGGGTAAGAAATGCCGATGCGTAATCTGAAACGGTTTCGGTATCCATTGCTCGTGAACCTGAACTCTGACCTGTACCTGTGTTCAACCCGAAGTTTTCCTATCGACTGATGGAAACTGATTTGAGGCCATAATCTGAATTCATCGTTGTTCTTGGGCGTTACAAAGTCTCCTCCTTCGCGATAGGTTTGATAAGAGCCTAATCCAAGTGCTGCTGAAACTTGCTTGTTCATCTCGATTTGAATGCCCCCCTTGTATTCGTAGTAATGGAAATGATCATAGAATTGGAGAGACCTGAGCTGTGTTTCTCCGAAAAAGCTCAGCGATGAGTTCATTCGGTAGCGGATATTCAGGATGTTCCAGCTTCCCAGATCGGACTCTTGTGCAAACGACTGCAATGCACTGAAAAGCACAAGGGCTAATATGATGATGCTGGCTTTGCGTTGGTGCGACATGCGTTTAGGTTCGTCTCTTGCTTGCAAAAATAACCTGACCGGGTGTTTGATATGCTCCCTCTTTCTGCGTGAGGGATAGCAGCGGAAAGCCTTGCGCCACGCAATAATTTGTCTCACTAACCAAAATGTTCAGGCGCAAGCTTGCAGCGCATAGCCCGACCCCGAAGGGGGCACGCCCAAATAAAAACAACCTGGAAAAATACTTTTATCAGAGAACCGCTTTGGCAATTTCGGCAGTGGTCTCTGCCTTGCCCATGGTGTAATAGTGCAGCACAGGGACACCGGCATCTTTCAACTCTTTCGATTGCCTGATGCACCAGTCTATTCCGATCTGACGTACTTCTTTGTCATTCTTTGCTTTCTCTACCAATTCTACCAGTTCATCCGGAAGGTCGATGTGGAAGTGATGCGGAAGAATGTTGAGCTGCGACTTGGTCGTGAGTGGTTTCAGTCCGGGAATGATGGGGACATCAATGCCCAGGGCACGGCATTTATCGACGTATGCAAAATAGTGCTGGTTGTCGAAGAACATCTGTGTCACCACATACTCAGCACCCGCATCTACCTTGGCTTTGAGCCACTTCAAATCCGAATTCATATTGGGTGCTTCGAAATGTTTTTCGGGATAGCCGGCAACACCAATGCAGAAGTTGGTCTTCTGAACGTCTTTTAAATCGGGGTCGAGATAGATTCCCTGATTCATCTTCACCACCTGCTTTTGCAGATCGATGGCATAGGCATGTCCGTCTTCCTCGGGCTTGAACCTGCCTTCTGATTTAATGGGATCGCCGCGCAGTACAAGCACGTTTTCGATGCCAACAAAGTTCAGGTCGATCAGCGCGTCTTCGGTATCCTGACGTGTAAATCCGCCACAGATGATGTGCGGCACAGTGTCAACCTTGTATCTGTTCATGATGGCGGCGCAAATGCCTACTGTTCCCGGACGTTTGCGGATGACATGTTTCTCCAGCAGTCCGTTGCCGGCATCGCGGAAGACATACTCCTCACGGTGATAAGTAACATCGACAAACGATGGCGAGAATTCCATCAGCTTATCCATGGTTTCAAAAAGTGAAGCGATGTTCTGTCCTTTGAGTGGGGGAAGAATTTCGATGGAGAACAATGTTCCCTTTGCTTCGCGAATATGTTGAATGACTTTCATAGTTATATCATGTTTGGACTTAACCAGCGCGCGGCTTCTTCATAGCTGATGCCGCTTCGCGAAGCGTAGTCTTTTACTTGTTCTTCGGTGATTTTGCCCAGTCCGAAATATTTAGCATCGCG
>JBEAZL010000024.1:0-2583 GCA_041170085.1 Bacteroidota bacterium | reverse complement strand
GCAGCATACGGATCATACCTGGCCAACTATGTGGCCAACTGCAGAGGTTGTCACACAAACCGCGACCTGAAGACCGGGGCGTATATCGGTGAATACTACGCCGGAGGTTTCGAGATGCCTTCTGTTATGCAGCCTGGTAAAGCAGTGGTTACACCCAACATCACGCCCGACCCTGAAACCGGTAAAATCTACGGTTGGAGCCAGGAGAAATTCATCCAGCGCATGCGACACGGAAGGATTGTGCCCATCAGCGAGATGCCATGGGAGCAATTCAATCAGATGTCGGACAATGACCTCAAGGCTATCTACGCCTACCTCCAGACCCTCAAGCCTGTGAAAAACGAGGTGAAGGAACTGATTAAGGATTTACCTCAGTAAAACATTGACATGTCAAATAAAAAAACGCAGCCAAAAGCTGCGTTTTTTTTATGTGTGTAAATCTGACTTTTTTTAACCGCGAAGAATTCCCTTTCCGGGGTAGATGGCCATCTTGCCCAGAGATTCCTCAATACGGATGAGCTGATTGTATTTAGCAATACGATCTGTGCGCGAAGCAGAACCGGTTTTGATCTGACCACAATTGAGTGCCACAGCCAGATCAGCAATGGTGGTATCCTCAGTTTCACCCGACCTGTGGCTCATTACAGAGGTGTACGATGCCCTGTGGGCCATATTCACTGCATCAATGGTTTCCGTAAGTGTTCCAATCTGGTTCACTTTAACAAGGATGCTATTGGCGATACCCTGTTCGATTCCCTTGGCCAGACGATTGATATTGGTAACGAAAAGATCATCGCCGACCAGCTGAATACGGTTACCAAGCACATCTGTCATGGCCTTCCAGCCATCCCAGTCGTCTTCTGCGCAGCCATCTTCTATGGAGAAAATGGGGTATTTATCGCACCAGCCCTTCCAGTAGTCAACCATTTGAGCCGGAGTCAGTTTTTCACCTGTACTTTCGAGGTGGTACATCTTTTCCTCTGCCTTGAAAAACTCCGTGCTGGCGCAATCCAGTGCGAGAACGAAATCGTCGCCGGGCTTGTACCCGGCCGCTTCGATGGCTTTCATCACTACCTGGAGAGCTTCTTCATTGCTCTTCAGTTCGGGGGCGAATCCACCTTCATCACCAACATTGGTTGAGTAGCCCTCTTTCTTGAGAACAGCCTTGAGGTGATGAAACACCTCGGCACCCATGCGAAGACCATCTGTAAACGACTCTGCGCCTACAGGCATGATCATGAATTCCTGCACATCCACTTTGTTGTCGGCATGCGCGCCGCCGTTGACGATGTTCATCATCGGTACGGGAAGGGTATTGGCATTGACACCACCGATATAGCGGTAAAGAGGCAGTCCCAGAGATTCTGCCGCTGCGCGAGCTACGGCCAGGCTTACACCGAGAATGGCATTTGCCCCAAGGGAGGCCTTGTTCTCGGTCCCGTCGATGCTGATCATGACCCTGTCGATGAGGTTTTGCTCGAATACAGACGCGCCGGCGAGCTGTTCGTTGAGGGTTTCGTTTACATTGTGAACGGCCCTGTTTACGCTCTTTCCGAGATAGATGGACTTATCGCCATCCCTGAGCTCAACAGCTTCGTGTGCACCTGTGCTGGCACCACTGGGTACGGCAGCTCTACCGAGAACTCCTTCAGCGGTGATGACATCAACTTCTATGGTAGGATTGCCCCTCGAATCGAGAATCTGGCGGGCCTGAATCTTGGCTATTTGGCTCATATATAATTTGAATATTGGCTATCAGGCAGTTTGTAATGCCTTCTTATGTTCCAGAATATTTTGAATGAAGTCGTCGAACAGGTACCTCGAATCATGAGGGCCTGCGCTCGCTTCCGGGTGGTACTGCACGCTGAAAACCTTGTGGTTGAGCAGACGGATACCCGCAATGGTATTGTCGTTCAGGTGTCGGTGCGTTACCTCAATGTTGGATGCCGCTGCGGCGCTTTCTTCGCTGACAACAAAGCCGTGGTTCTGGCTGGTGATTTCGCTCTTACCCGTGATAAGGTTTTTCACCGGGTGATTGATGCCGCGGTGACCGTTGAACATTTTGACTGTTTTCAGTCCCTGGCTAAGTGCGATAATCTGGTGTCCGAGGCAGATTCCGAAACAAGGAATACCCGTTGCAATCAGATCGCGTACGAGAGCGATGGTATCAGTCATCACAGAAGGGTCGCCGGGTCCATTGCTGAACATGATTCCATCCGGGTTATATGACGTGATATCAGCCACAGAGGCGTTCATCGGGAATACTTTTACCCTGCAGCCGCGATCGGTGAGGCAGCGGATGATGTTTTTCTTGACACCGAGGTCGAGGAGTGCTACCCTGATGGGCGCATCCATATTTCCCACTTCGTAAGCTTCGGTTGTGGCTACCCGGGAACTGAGTTCCAGTCCGTCCATGGATGGCACCTCAGCGAGGATGGCTGCCAGTTTCTGCACATCAGTTTCCTCAGAGGAGATGATGCAGTTCATGGCACCGGCCTGACGGATATGCCTCACCAGCGCGCGGGTATCCACATCGCAGATGCCCACTTTTCCGTCGCGTTCCAGGAGTTGCTGAAGAGTTCC
>JBEAZL010000023.1:0-13684 GCA_041170085.1 Bacteroidota bacterium | reverse complement strand
TCTTGAACGGAACTGGCTCCCAAATAGTTTAAGTCTGACCTGTTTTTTAACAGTTTTTTTTGCGGCCTTATTCTTTCAGGAAGACTGAGGTCTCAACTACGTTACTGGCATTCAGAGCACGGTCGAAGGCCTGTACAGCGAACTTACAGGTATCATAAGAAGAGGTCAGGTAATAGTCGAGCATCAGCACATTGATTTTTCCCTTCTGGCTCTTGTCCTGACCGGTCGGTTCCAGAAACGGAACCCTCACGTCAAAAGGCAGGGCGGGAATCACCTCCACCCACTGACCGTTTTGCAATTCGAAATAATCAATGTGCAAATTCATGTGGTAAGGGCAATCGCCGCAAAAATTCGGAGCCAGGGTATCGGCATCACTCAATCCAAAGTTCCCGTCTCCATCCGTAAAATCCAGAATGAGCCGCGCTGAATCTCCCTGATAAGTCTCCAACCGATTGAAAGTGATAACAGGCTCAGGCGGATACTCTTCTTTTTTCAAACAAGAAGAAAGGGATGCAAGAGTGACGATGAATATGAAATTTCTGACTTTCATGATGTTCAAAGCTATTCGATTTTCAGTGGTTTACTCAGTTCTTTCTGCCAATTTTGCTCCATGGATTCTAATCCGCATCCCGGCGAAATACTCCTTCTGGATAATGATACAGCTTTCAACGATTTTGCCCTCCGCATATTCGAAGAACAGTTATCAAATAACCCCGTATATGCTGAGTTCTTCGGACATCTGGGCAGGGACCGTAGTCAGATTTCGACCTGGTCGGATATTCCCTGTTTACCCATTGAAGCCTTCAGGCATCACAGGGTAATGCCTCATCACCTTCAGGCTGAAATGGTCTTCCGAAGCAGCGGAACCACGGATTCGGCGAGGAGCGAGCATCATGTATTTTCCCTTGTCTGGTACAATCAGGTGTCGGTGAAGGCCTTTACTTCTCTGTATGGAAGCCCGTCTGAATGGTCATTTCTGGCACTGTTGCCCTCTTATTCGGAACGTCCTGATAGTTCTCTCATTCACATGATCCGGAATTTTGTGGAGGTCTCAGGACATCAGGATCACGGATTTTATCTGAACGACTACCAGCGTTTGCGCCAAGATGCAGATAGCTACGCAGACAGGAGAAAGGTCATGATCTTCGGTGTTACGTTCGCCTTGCTGGAAATGGCTGAATCCTGTCCCGGTCATTTGAGGAACACTGTTTTCATGGAAACTGGAGGCATGAAGGGCAGGGGACCCGAGCTTACCAGAATGGAAGTTCATGAGAGATTGTGCAAGGCTTTTGAAGTGAGCCGGATTCATAGTGAATACGGTATGACCGAATTGCTGAGTCAGGCCTATTCTGCCGGTAATGGTCTTTTTGTTGCTCCACCCTGGATGAGGGTTTCGGTAAGGCAGGTTTCGGATCCACTGACTAACGCCGGATTTGAAGTCACTGGCGGATTGAATGTCATCGATCTCGCCAACATTTATTCATGTCCATTTATCGCTACCGGAGATCTTGGACGTGTGCACCCTAATGGTCAGTTTGAGGTACTGGGAAGGTTTGATCATGTAGAGGCACGGGGATGCAACCTCATGGTCTCCCAATTCTGAATGGCTCACAAATAAAAGAACAGTAATGGTCCCTTACTGCACGATGACAATGAAGTAGTTCTTCTTGCCCCGCTGCAACAACAGGTATTTTTCATTCAACAGATCGGCTTCAGTCACATTGTGCGAAGCATCGATTTTAGCCTTGTTCAGGCTGATCGAATTTTCCTGCAATGCCCTTCGCGCCTCGCTGTTCGAACTTAAAAATCCGCTGGAGGTCAATACTTCCGTCAGGCCCATCCCCGACTTGATCTGGGCAAGACTTAGAGACCCTTGCGGCACTCCTTCAAATACTTCGAGAAATTGGGATTCGTTCAGATTTCTGAGGTTTTCCTGAGTGCTTTTGCCAAAGAGAATTTCACTCGCTTCAATAGCCGATCGCAGGTCTTCTTCTGAGTGAACGGTTCTGGTGATACTCTCTGCAAGAGCGCGCTGCAGTAATCTCTTGCCGGGATCAGCAGCATGTTCTGCCTCAAGACGTTCGATATCATCTTTATCAAGCAGGGTGAAAATGCGAATGCACTTTCCGGCATCTGCATCAGATACGTTCAGCCAGTATTGGTAGAATTTGTATGGCGATGTTTTCTCGCGATCAAGCCAGACATTTCCGCCCTCACTTTTTCCAAACTTCTGTCCGTCGGCTTTCATGAGAAGGGGAGCAGTGATGGCAAATGCTTCTCCCTGCGCCTTGCGACGTATCAATTCCGTTCCGGTGGTGATATTGCCCCATTGGTCGCTACCACCCATCTGAAGTTTACATTTCTTATTCTCGTACAACCACAGAAAGTCATAGCCCTGAACAAGCTGATAGCTGAATTCAGTGAAGCTCATCCCTGATTCCAGCCTGTTCTGCACACTGTCTTTGGAAAGCATGTAATTGATGGTGATGTGCTTTCCTACATCCCGGATAAATTCAAGGAATCCGAAATTCCTGAACCAGTCATAGTTGTTTACAATCTCTGCAGATTGCTCGCCCTTGTTGAAATCCAGGAATTTCATCAGTTGCTTCTTCTGACCATCGAGGTTCTTCTGAAGCGTTTCCATATCCAGCAGTTTTCGCTCGGCGGTTTTACCCGACGGATCACCCACGAGACCTGTTGCACCACCAACGAGGGCAATGGGTTTATGTCCGTGGCGCTGAAGATGTACCAACAACATGACGGGCACAAGATTTCCGATATGCAGCGAATCTGCAGTAGGATCAAAACCTACATAGCCCACACCAGGTTCCTCGGCCAGATACTCTTCGGTACCCGGAACAAAATCCTGAAGTAGTCCACGCCATTTAAGCTCTTCGATCAGTGACATATCCTTTTTTTTTCGTGCGGGCAAAAATACCCCTCAGAGGGCCATTCAGAGAAAGGGCAGTAATTCTTCCAGTTTCATCCCCCGGGACCCTTTTAACAGGATGGTTTTATCATGAGGCGGATGCGCCTCTAACCATTCGATAGCTGCTGGTTTATCGCTGAACACAGTCATTGACATATCTAGTCCTGCCTGATAAAAATGTTCGCCAATGGCAATGCCCTTCAGTCCGAGATCTGTGGCATGTTTCAGAATATTGGCATGTTCGTTCAGGCTTTCTTCTCCCAGTTCGCGCATATCTCCGATGATGAAGAAGGTGCTTGTCTTTTGCGCTGCGAGATTGGAAAGGGCATGTGAAAGGCTCGACGGATTGGCATTGTATGCATCCATGAATACGGTGTTCTTCGCTGTCTGAATTACCTGCGAACGATGGTTATCCGGCACATAGCGCTCTATAGCTGCAATGGCATCACCGGCATCAACCTGATGGTACAAACCGACAGAAAGTGCAGAGGCTATGTTGGCTGCATTGTATGCTCCGGTCATTTTGGTGCGGCATTCCCAAGCGCCATGCCCCGGTACCTGAACGCGCAACTCCAGGTAAGGTTCGGATGACAATACCTCAATGGTGAATTGATCGCATACAAGACCAAATTGAATTTGCTGCACTCCCTCTGCAGCCCTGATGAGATTTTCCTGATCGCGGTTTACGAAGATCAGCCCTCCTTTGGAGCCAACGTAATCGAACAATTCCTTCTTGCCTTTGAAAACACCCTCGACTCCGCCAAAACCCTCCAGATGCGCCTTTCCGATATTCGTTATCAGGCCCATGTCGGGTTCTGCAATGCTGCACAGATCTGCAATTTCACGTTGGTGGTTTGCACCCATTTCAATAACCGCAAAATCCGTTTCGGATGGCATCGACAATAGGGTGAGCGGCACGCCTATATGATTGTTCAGATTGCCTTTTGTGGCATGAACCCGGTGATAGCGGGTGGCAAGAACATCCCGCACCAGTTCTTTGGTTGTCGTCTTGCCATTGCTTCCCGTGATCGCCAGAAAAGGTATCTTCAATGTACGTCGATATGCGAGGGCCAACTCCTGCAAAGCCTGAAGTGTATCTTCCACCTGAATGATCCGTTCATCGGAAATTCCAATCGGTTTTCCGACAATGGCCAGGGAGGCTCCTTTTGACAGTGCATCTGCAGCGAAATCACTTCCATCGAAGCGTTCACCTTTAAGCCCGAAATAAATCGTCCCTTCGGCAATTTGCCTGCTGTCGGTACTGACCGAGTGGGTCTTCAGAAAGGTTTCGAGAATTCTTGACATATGCCAAAAGTAGAAAACCCCGCTTGTGGGCGGGGTTTTCTGATTATTTCGTATTGAAAATTATTCTTGTCTTCCACCCAAACCAGTCGGGCTACCCACGCGGGTCATCGCGCAGCGGAAACCGAGTGTCGACATTGAGCGGCGCTCGTCGAGGAACCTGCGGGTAGAAGGGATGGTGAAATACGCGCGGTCGCGCCAGTTACCACCTTTGTACACGCGTGCCCTGTTGTTCACCAGGGTTGTCTGACCCCACTCGTACATACGGTTCTCGTCATTTTCAAATTCGGTGTTGAAGTAGAAAATGCTCGACTGGAAATCACCATCCTGATAGTCGATGTTATTCGCCTGACGGTAGTTTCTGCGGTCAACGTTTTCTTCGACGTTTACCTTCCTCATTCGCATATCGCCTGGCGTGCTCGTGATATACTGAGAAACACCGGTGCGAAGGTCGGGAGCAATCGGAGATTCGTTGTCAGTCACGAGGTCCATGCATTCCTGCATGATGCCCATGGCCTCATCAATTTTTCTCTGTCCGCTGAGTTCCTCTGCCTGATCAACCTTCTGGTTACACTGATCCAGCAATGTGAGATCAGCTTCTGTAAGCTTGCTGTCCTTTTCGGTAGCCGCTTTCTGATACTCGGTGAGGAAGTACTTCACTCCCTTGATATCGTATACATTGTAATCGTACTTATCGGCAATGGTTCCATCGCTGTTGAGCACGCGGGTTTCAAATACGTTACCGCGGAATGGACGGAAGTCGCTCTTATCCTCAGCTGAGAGAGGACGGTAAACATCCATTACCCATTCTGAAACGTTTCCTGCCATGTTGTACAATCCATAATCATTTGGCGGATAGGCATAGACAGGGGCCGTAATTTCAGCGTTATCGTTCAGGTATCCGGCAACACCCATGTGGTCACCTGCGCCTCTCATGAAGTTCGCACGAATGGTTCCGAAGAACTTTCCGCCATTGTCGTCATTGCGGACATAGTGGCCATTCCATGGATATGTCCTGCGGTCAGAAATAAGTTCCTGGAAGGAGTTACCAATAAGACCAAGGGCAGCATATTCCCATTCAGCCTCGGTTGGGAGGCGGTAACGGGGCAACAGGATACCATCCTGCATGCGAATATTTCGTGTTCCGGTTCCTTTTGGATTCAGATCTTCCACACCCTCAGCGGCTTTCTGGCCGTCGTACTGTCCGGCGAGGTATGAATCAGTGGTGAAGTGTGTATCGTCTACCTGACCCATCGCGTCATGAACAAGAAGTCCTTCGCGAATAAGAATGACTTCGTTTACACGGTCAGTTCTCCAGGCACAGTAGTCGTTAGCCTGCAGCCAGTTCACACCAACAACAGGATAGTCGCGGTATGCAGGATGGCGCAGGTAGTACTCCACATAGGGCTCATTGAATTCCATTTTCTCGCGCCAGATCAGTGTGTCAGGCAAAGCCTTTGCATAGATCTCAGGGTAGCTGTCGCCATATACAAGCGACAACCAGTGCAGGTAATCCAGCCAATACTGGTTGGTTACCTCTGTTTCGTCGAGATAGAATGATGAAACAGTCACTCTTCTTGGAATATTATCCCAGGAGAACTGGAGGTCATCTTCTACGCGGCCCATGGTAAAAGTACCACCTTCAACGAGAACAAGACCCGGACCGGTCTCCTGTTCAACGTAAGGCACGCGCTCGTAACCTCCGTTTTCGCGCTCGTTATAGCTCCATCCTGTGGCGCCGGAACGTTCTTTTCCGCACGAGGCCAGGGTGAGTACTAAAGCAGCAGCGAAGAAGGCTTTAAGGATTCTCATTGGTTTCATGATTTCCTGTGTTTGGTCTGTAAACAACGGGTTGCAGGTTTTATTGTAGGGTGTAAAACGGTTTCCGGTAGGGGAAGGTTCCAGATCAGAATGACGGACATGGAACAAAGCGCCTTCCGGTACGTTGTGGCTTACAATCAAAATTGATGGTAAGTGACACTTCGTGGCTACCACCGGTAGAAGGTGTCAGTTCCGAGATTGTCAGGTCATAGCTGTAACCGAAGCGCAGCACATCCGATTGGATACCAATCGTAGTGATGAACGAATCGCGATACTTCTCGCCAAACAGGAGACCGCGGAACCAAATACCCGCTACAAGGGGTCCCTTGTTTACGTATAATCCGAGATTAAGTTGCTGAAATTCTCCCTGACGACGGTAAAGTACGTTGGGAGAGATGTTCGCATCAGCATTTCTGCGCTTCTTTTCGATCGGAATCACAGCTCCTGCGTGAACGGTGTATTTCATCGGAAGGCGGCTTGTGCCGACAATCAGAGACTCATTGGGCTCATTCAGGTGGTGAACAGCAAAACCTCCATAGAGGGTATTGCTGAAACCAAGGATACCTGCAGAGAAGTCAACATTGCTAACCTTTCCACCCCTTGGAATATCCTGTGTCTGGTAGATAAATCCTTTGCGGGGATCAATCATATCGCCGAAAGTCAGCTTGTCCCAGTCCAGAGACTTCTGGAAATAGGTGGCCTGAAGACCGGCTTTGATAGAGAACTGCCTGGAAATGGGCTGCTCATAAGAGTAAATACCGGAGAGCGTGGTGGTGTTCAGGGTGTTTTCAGCCGCCCTGTCATTCAGCACAATCAAACCTAATCCACCCTGGATTGTTTTAACATGCTGATCGTAGCTTGCACTGGTGGTAACGAAAGTACCGGAAAGTGAAGGCCATTGGTTGCGATAGTTCATCACAAGTCGCGGACAACGCTGGGTTCCGGCGAAAGCAGGGTTCAGGTAAAGCGGGTTCGCGTAAAACTGCGTGAACTCCGGATCCTGAGCATGCGATACGCCCGCAAAAAGGGAGAGGAAAGCAAGCGTGAGCGTTAAACGAATGGTACTTTTCATCCGCTGTAGGGATTTTTGTGGCTTTAAATGAATTAGCAATAATACAACATTTTCGCGTCCAAAAAATTTTTGAACCGTTGCAATAATTAGACTCGCACTTTGTTTCACCCGTTGCTTGATGAGCCTGAAGATGACCAAAACACATTTTTTTATCCTTCTTTTTCTTGCCGGAACTATTCTGGCCCTGAGTTCCGAATCCTACGCCCAGCGTGAATTTGCGGTGCAGGATGCCCTCATATGGTCTGATCTTGAAAAGACCCCCGGACTTGAAGATGAAATCACACTTGTCAACGGAAACCCCGGGGAAGATGGTCTCCCTTACTACCAGTGGAGCACCCAAATCCCCTCCGGAAGCTGGACTGCCACTGCAGAAGTGAGCTTCGGACAATCAGCTCCCCTTGAATCACAGACTTTCAGTGCCGCAGCTCTTGAAAACCTGACAGATGATTTTACTTATAGCGTTGATATTCAAAATGGTGGGGGGTATGACTACATCTCGCTCCGCCTTCTGCCTGTTCGCAAGTCAGGCAGGAATCAGCTGGAAAGACTAAAATCCTTCTCGGCCATCGTCCGGATCAAAGAATCCGTTCAGGCCGCCCAGTCCCGTAGCACCCTTGAATTTGCCGAACAATCTGCACTCGCCGAAGGCACATGGTACAGGGTAGCCATTGCCCGTGATGGTATCTACAGGATCGACAAATCGCTGCTGAACCAACTGGGTGTGCAGACGAATGGCCTGAACCCGCAGCAGGTGAATGTTTATGGCAATGGCGGCGAGATGCTGCCTTATCTCAATAGTGTTGACAGACCGGATGACTTGCAGCCAACGCCAATATTCGCGTCAGGCGAGGGAGACAGTGTTTTCAACGACGCTGATTATTTCCTGTTTTACGGTAAGGGACCGGATTCGTGGAACTACAATGAGCAGAAGCAGCGCTATGACCACGTCAAACACCATTATTCGGATTCGGCATATTATTTCATCCGGGTGGATGATGCAAGCCCATTGCGGATTTCTTCAGGTGGAACAACAGATGCTCCGGAAACCGCAGTAATCAGTTCATTCGACGACTATCAGTTTATTGAGAATGACACCTACAATCTTGTCAAATCGGGTCGTGAATTCTTCGGTGATCTGTTCGATGTTAACGTCAGCGGAGCATACAATTTCAGTTTTCCAAATGCACTGGCTGAAACTGCAGTGCTCGATGTGGCAGTGGCTGTGCGTTCCATCTCGCAGGAAAGTTTTTTCACCTTCACCTGCAATGGTGTTTCGGTCAGTCCTGAGACAACCCCGGTGAACGGTGGTCCTTTGGCGAAGGTGGCTGATTACGAGCTGGATACCCTGGCTTTTGTGCCATCGGGAGCCAACAATACCGTATCCGTTCAATTTACCAAGGGCAATGCTGATGCACAGGGTTGGATAGACTACCTGAGGGTAAACATGAAAAGGCAACTCACGATGGCGGGAAGTCAGATGCACTTTCGCTCCAGCGGCAATGTCGGCAGCGGAAACGTAAGTCTTTTTCAATTGGACCAGGCGGGGTCGGTCTCTCAGATCTGGGACATAACTGATCATATCAATCCGGTCCGTATTACCACGACAGTCGACGGAAACGTGCTTTCCTGGAAGGCAACAACAGAAGAAATCCGCCAGTATATAGCCTTCACGAATTCAGGATTTCTTACCCCTACTCCCATGGGGCAGGTTCAGAATCAGAATTTGCACGGGCTGAATGATATTGACCTGATGATCGTTGCAGCACCTCTGCAAGTGCCGGCAGCAGAAGCTTTTGCGGAACTTCACTCATCTATGGGTTATCAGGTGGCCATTGCCACTGCTCCACAGGTTTACAATGAGTTTTCTTGCGGAAATCCTGACCCGACCGCCATTCGCATGCTCATGAAGATGCTGTATGACAGAGCTGGTGAAAATGCGGATCTGCGACCTAAGAATCTTTTGCTCCTTGGGGATGGATCTTATCTCGACAACAAGGGATTGCTCAAGAACAGCAAGTTCAATGTGATCACCTTTCAGTCATCAGAGTCGTTATCACCTACCCAGTCGTATGTGAGCGATGATTTTTTTGTCTTTCTGGATGACACAGATAATGAATCACCTTTCAATAAACTCGATTGTGGAATAGGTCGTATCCCGGCGTCGAATCTTCAGGAAGCCCTTGATTACTTTGAAAAGGTGAGGCTGTATGTTTCGGAGAATACCTCCGGAAGTGGTGATGCATACTGCCTGGGTGATGAAGTTTTGTCTCCCTTTGGAGCATGGAGAAACAACCTGGTTTTTGTTTCTGACGACCAGGATGGCGATGGTTCTGCCAATGAACAAATCCACCTCAACCAGAGTGATGCACTCACCACCATTGTGGCCAATGAATACAATGAGTACAATTCTGTGAAGCTCTATATGGACGCTTTCAAGCAGGAGTCGATTGCCGGTGGTGAGAGATATCCCGAAGGTGAAGAAGCTATACGGCAGCGTGTGCAGAATGGCGCTTTGCTGGTTACATACATCGGTCATGGCGGTGAAAGAGGATGGGCACATGAAAGGATCCTTGATATACCAACGATCGCAGGCTGGACGAATAAAAATCGTCTTCCTGTTTTCCTGACCGCCACATGCGAACTGGCGAGATATGATGATCCTGATTATAACTCTGCAGGCGAGATACTGGTTATGAACCCGGAGGGAGGAGCCATTGCCATGCTGACAACCACCAGAGTCGTTCCTTAAGGAAGTAATTTCCAGGTGGACACAGCGTTTTTCAGTCATGGAATGGATGAAGTGGGCGACCCGCACCTGAATCTCGGCAAGATCAACATGCTCACCAAAAACGGAGTGCCAAATGCCAACAGCAGCAAACCCAATTTCAGTCTGCTCGGCGATCCGATGCTGCGCATGGCTTATCCAAAGTATGAGGTTTACACCACGCAGATAAACGGTGTTGATCTCGAAGTATTCACGGATACACTTAAATCCCTGCAGGAAGTGGAGTTCAAAGGTTTTGTCGGCGATGTGGAGGGCAATAAGCTCGACGACTTTAACGGGTTCATCTATCCTACTGTTTTTGACAAGGAATCATATGTTTCAACCCAGAATAATGACGGGGGAGTAGTACAGAATTATTACACTTTCGATAAGGTGATTTACAAGGGAAAGGCCAGTGTGATCAACGGCGATTTCTCATTCCGGTTTGTGGTGCCTTATGATATCAACTATGCAGTTGACTCAGGGCGTGTCAGCTATTATGCAGTCGCGGGATCCAATGATGGTCACGGGTTCAATCAATCTTTTCTGATTGGCAGCTCTCTTGAAGGTGCTGAGCTGAACAGCGAAGGACCCCAGATCGACCTGTATATGAATGATACCACTTTCGTGAGCGGTGGAATTACCAATACCCAACCCATTTTCCTGGCTCGTCTGGAAGATGACAATGGTATCAATACTGTGGGTAACGGAATCGGTCATGATCTTGTGGCTATCCTCGACGGAAATACACAGTCGCCTATCAACCTCAACGATTTCTATGAGGCCGCACTGGATACATACAAGAAAGGTGAGATCCGTTATCAGTTGCCCCAGCTTTCTGAAGGAACTCACAACATTCGTTTGAAGGCGTGGGATGTGCACAACAATTCATCTCAGTCAGACCTCGATTTTGTTGTAGCCGGTGGAGCTGAAATTGCGCTTTCGCACGTGTTGAACTACCCAAATCCTTTCAGCACGTACACCGAGTTTTTCTTTGAACATAATCAGGCATGTGAACTGCTCGATGTGCGGATTCAGATTTTCACGGTAGGTGGTAAGCTTGTGAAAAGTCTGATACAACAGGTTAGAAATGAAGGCTTCCGAACCGCTCCCATTCCGTGGGACGGACGGGATGATTTTGGTGATAAGATCGGACGGGGCGTATATGTATACAAGGTTGAGGTCAGGAATGAAACCGGAGATACAGCCGAGAAGTTCGAGAAACTGGTGATACTCAACTGATGAACCCGATACAATGGCTATCTTTGCTCCCCTTTTCAAGAAAAACGTGATGTTTAGAATACAGTACCTCCTTCTGTCCGCCCTGATGGTTGTCTTTTGTTCAACTGTGCATGCCCAGTTGCAAAACCAGAATGAGCGCGCACAGCAGGTGCAACTCAATACAATCACCACTGCTGTTCCTTTCCTCATGATTGCGCCCGACTCACGTTCTGGTGCCATGGGTGACGCCGGTGTTGCCATTAGTCCCGATGCTAACCTGATTCACTGGAATCCGGCCAAACTGGCCTGGGTTCAGAACGATATGGAGTTTTCTATGTCTTATTCTCCATGGCTAAGGGCTCTGGTGAACGACATGAGCCTGATGTACCTGAGTGGATATAAAAAGCTCAACAAGCGTCAGGGTATAGGTGGATCTCTTCGTTATTTCACTTTGGGTAATATCACTTTTACGGATGAGGCTGGTTCGGTCATTCGTGACTTCAAACCAAATGAGTTTGCTCTGGATGTTGCCTTTGGACAGAAGCTGTCTGAAAGGTATAGCGGAGGTATCGCTGCACGTTATGTGAATTCAAACCTGACGGGTGGTACTAATGTAGCCGGGACAGACTCCAAAGCTGGTCAGTCAGTGGCCGTTGACGTTTCTTTCTTCTATACCAATGACGACGTGAAAGTATTCGACAAGGATGCCACATTCAATTGGGGTATCAATGTGTCGAACATTGGTGCGAAGATGAGTTACACCAACACAGATGAGCGCGATTTCATACCTACCAACCTGAAGTTTGGTGCTGCACTGACACTTAACCTCGACGAGTACCAGCAGCTCACATTCACCACTGATTTCAATAAGCTTCTTGTTCCTACTCCGCCGATCTATGACGATGAAGATCGCGCCAAGATTCTGGCTGGTAAGGATCCTGATGTCGGTGTAGCAACAGGCATCATACAATCTTTCACCGACGCACCGGGTACTCCTATTGAAGATGAGAACGGCGAGATTATCGGAATAGAAAGTGGAAGCGTTTTCCGTGAAGAGCTTCGCGAAGTGAACATCGGTGGTGGTTTTGAATATCTCTATGATCAGCAATTCGCTTTCCGCACTGGTTATTTCTATGAGCACTTTTCCAAAGGAAACCGTCAGTTTATCACACTTGGAGCGGGTATTCGCTATCAGGTACTGAATATTGATATGTCTTATCTGGTATCAACTACGCAACAGAATCCGCTGGCCAACACGCTGCGATTCTCGCTCCGTCTTACACTCGGAGGAAAGTCAGGATCAGGAAGCGAACAACAGCCCGCGGAATAACATGTTTCGCGTAGGTTTCGGATTCGATGTTCATCAGTTAGTTGAAGGCCGCACATTTTGGCTTGGCGGCGAGAAAATTGAACACGACAAGGGTGCTTTAGGGCACAGCGATGCCGATGTGTTGCTGCACGCCATTTGTGATGCCATGCTTGGTGCAGCAAACCTCGGTGATATCGGTGTTCACTTTCCGGATACCTCGCAGGATTTCAAAGACATTGACAGCAAAATTCTTTTAGAGCGCTCAGTCGCTTTGATACGCGGCAACGGTTGGGAAATAGGTAATATTGACAGCACTGTCTGTCTGGAGAAACCCAAGATTAAAATTCACGTTCCTGCCATGAAAGAGCACATTGCCAGACATGCCGGAATCTCTCAGGATCAGGTTTCAATCAAAGCCACTACCAACGAAAAAATGGGATTTGTCGGAAGGGAGGAGGGCATCGCGGCCTACGCGGTCGTTCTCCTGATGAAGAAATCCTGATTACAATCCCATCAGTTTCACTTCCAGCAGGTACCATCCCGCTCCGGCAAAGTATCCTATCAGCGCCCATATGCTGATCTTCTTCAGATACCACATGAAGTCAATCTTCTCGATTCCCATTACTGCAACACCCGCAGCAGAGCCAATGATTAGTATGCTTCCACCAGTACCCGCAGTGTAGGCAAGGAAGTGCCAGAAATGCCCGTCCTGAACAAAATGAGTTAGCCATGGATCTGTGGAACCTGCAACTGCTATGGGATACATATTCATCGAGGCAGCCACCAGAGGTACGTTATCAATGATGGCTGATAGCAGCCCAATGGCAATGTCAATGGCGAAAATGTTATCGAGATGGTTGCGCAGGCCAGCAGCCAGATTCAACAAATGGCCTGCCTCACCAAGTGCCCCAACGGCTAGCAAAATCCCAAGGAAGAAGAGGACAGATGGCATATCAATTCGCCTCAGTGCTGACAATGCGCTATACCTGGACTTTTCTTCATATATCTTTTTGGAATGAAAAATCTCTGTGACAATCCATATTACAGAAAGGCTCAGCATCATGCCCATAAAAGGTGGCAGGTGTGTCACCGTTTTGAAAACGGGTACAAAAAGTAATCCGCCAATTCCCAAGAAAAATACAGCACTCCTTTCTGCAGCAGTTGTTGAATGAGCGTCCTCAGAAGATTCTTCGGGCCTGTCAACATAGCCTTTCATCGTGAAAGACAAGATGGCAAGGGGAGCGAGAAGTGAAATCAGGCTACACA
>JBEAZL010000022.1:0-6202 GCA_041170085.1 Bacteroidota bacterium | reverse complement strand
AATCTGAGCTCTCTGCCCGAAGACCCGCCTGCCAACCCCATTTCTGATAACTCTTGCTGAACTGACCGTATACTGCATATACCTGATCCAGGAAGGTGTAGTCGACCAGAAGCTCTTCAATTTCAACAAAAGTCTGCAGATCGGGATCATAAGTGTAGTTCTGATAATCGCTCCAGTATCTGCGAACATTGGCCCGGACTCCGCCTTCCAGTTTAGCCCCCTTGTTCAGTGGTGTCTTGGCATCTGTCTGGAATGTCAATACTCTCTGGCCCCCGGTTCCTTCCTGAAGTTGTATCACTTCATTGTCGTTGATATAGCTCAGATAATCTCCGCGAAAAACACTTTCTATCCGGTTGAAGTTCAAGTCGGAGGTCAGCTCGGCTCCTTCGCGACTGAACACATGTCTGAACATGATCTGACTACCCAGATTTTCAAAATCGCGAGAGGTTTCGCTATCACGGGAGGTGTAATCTATCGCGTCTTCTGATGTGCCAAGCGTGTCGGTATATGTCTCCAGAAAGTCAAAGGGTCTGAAATTTCCCTTATTGAGACTTTGACTGAGGGTAAGGGTGTTCCTGTTATCCATCATCCAGTCGAAACCTGCACGTCCTGATGCGAAGTAACCGAGGTTGTCATTGTCGCTGTACTGCAAGTACTGAATCATCGGGTCTTCTCCGATGTACAATCTGTCCGTTACACCGTCTCCGCGTCTCCGGCGCTGGTTGTAACCACCGGAAGCAAACAGATTGACTTTTCCTTCGTTCAGGTTGATGTCAATGCCTGTGTTGAATCGTGCCCGGCTATCGACCCCTGCTCTGATACTGCCGTTGTAGCCCATTGACCTGTTCTTCTTCATTACGATATTGATGATGCCCCCCATTCCTCCGCTGGCATCATACTTTGAACTGGGATTGGTGATGACCTCAATACTTTGAATTGCATCAGCCGGGATCTGATCTATGGTTAACGTGGTGGGACGTCCATCAACAAATATGGTAGGTGAACTTCCGCGAAGTGCCACGTTGCCGTCAAGGTCAACCTGCACAGATGGCACATTGCGAAGCACATCCTCCGCTGTTCCTCCGGCATTCACCGGGTTCTTGTCCACATTGTACACCCTTTTGTCTATGTCCATTCTCAGCCCATCCACTTCCTCAACGATCTCCACTGTTTTGAGCTGAACTGCTGAAGGCTTGACCGTAACATTCCCGATGTCTTTGGAATAGGATCCCTGCGCCTTTCTGTCATAATCTATCTGAACCTTCAGGGTGTCAAATCCCATGGCTGTTATCAGCAGGCTGAGATCTGATCCGAGCGGAACCTGGTCTATGCTGAAGTCGCCATTGCCTTCGGATATGGCACCGCCAACCATCTCTTCCCTGATTTGTCCCGCACTGTCACGCTCCGACTGATACATCCGCAGTACTGAGAATTCCACACCTTTTTTATCGGCTGAAGAGATGATTTTTCCGTAGAATCGGCCTGTTGACGGACCTTTTCCAGGACGCCCCTGAGCAGACCCCTGAAAAGAAATCAATACGGCAACCACAGCCACCAAGAGCCTGATAATAATTCCCTGCATGCGTTTTTTAGACTGTGGCAAGATACTAAGGGTTTAAGGGCGAAGAATGTTAAAACGTCCTCCGTCCTCCAGCTTGATTACTGAGCTTGGCGGGCCTGACGGTGAATCGCGGTGCAGATTAACAATGTAGTCCACCTGCGTTTTTATTTCATTTGAAATATCTGTGAATGCTCCTGAGAAGGCCTGACCGCTGATGTTGGCAGAAGTTGATACTATGGGGCGATTGAATCTTCGGATAAGCTCCTGACAGAATGGATGCCGCACAATCCTGATCGCTGCAGAGCCATCAGACGCCATAAGGTTTGGCGCAAGATTGAGCACATCTGAATAGACAATGGTGAGTGGTTTGTTGGTCACCTCAATCAGGTTCCAGGCTATCTCAGGCACATGACGAACATAGCGCTGCAGCTTTCCTTCTTCGTCCAGAAGTACAATCAGGGCTTTGGAATCATCGCGCTGTTTGATCTTATACACACGGTCAACGGCATTGCGGTTTGTGGCATCGCATCCAATCCCCCAGATGGTATCAGTAGGGTAGAGGATAACACCACCTTGTTTCAGTACTTCAAGAGCGCGGTTAACTTCTTCTTTCAGCAAATCTGTTGTCTCAGCCATGTAACTCAAGTTCTCTTCTAAGTCCGGGGCTGCAGCGATATCTGTCTTCCCGGTAATGTTCATAGAGGTGATCCAGAATGTTGACCACTTTTAAAAGACCCATCTCATGGGCCCATGCGATAAGACCTTTCGGGTAATTCACGCCCCTGGTCACAGCCAGATCGAGATCTTCGCGAGTGGCAATACCGAGGTAAAGCGCATCAAATGACTCGTTGATCAACATAGCAAGTATACGCTCGGCAATATTCTGCAGCAGGTGTCTATCCTCTGAATGGGAAGAATCTGTGGCTGAATGGGCGTAGTCGTAATAACCTTTTCCTGATTTACGTCCATACCATCCGGCTTCAGTCATCTTGAGCTGTGTAATGCTTGGTCTGTATCTGGGGTCAAAATACATGGAGCGGAAAACACTTTCAGTGACCGCATAGTTCACATCATTTCCGATTAAATCCATTAATTCAAATGGTCCCATTCTGAAACCCATGATGTCCTTCATGGCAAAGTCGATGGTCGGAATGTCGGCTATTCCCTCTTCGTAGATACGCAGGGCTTCACCGTAATAGGGTCTGGCCACGCGATTTACAATGAATCCCGGAGTGTCTTTAGCAAGAACCGGCACCTTGTTCCAGCTTTTCATTAATTCCATTATCCGCGCATACACTTCAGGTTTAGTCTGCAACGCCGGAATAACTTCAACCAGCGGCATTACCGGAGCAGGATTGAAAAAGTGGATACCCAGAACCCTTTGAGGGTGCTGACATGCAGAGGCTATGGCCGTAATTGAAAGGGATGAAGTGTTGGTTCCCAATACTGTGTCGGGCTTGACAATACCATCCAGTTCGCGAAAAATATTCTTCTTGATATCGAGATTCTCAACTGCCGCTTCGATGATCAGCCCGCATGAGGCAAGGTCTTCCCGCCTTGTCGAATATTGAATTCTGCCTTTTATCAGATCAGACTCCTGCTCTGATAGTTTACCCTTTCCGACGAGTTTGGTAAGTGAGTCCTGCAGCGCACAGGAAGCTTTTTCCAAAGCTTCAGGTGAAATATCCGTGATGACAACTCTGTGTCCTGACTGCGCGGCAACCTGAGCAATTCCGCTGCCCATGGCTCCCGAACCGATTATACCGACGAAGGTTTCAGTCATACTTTCCATGCGATTTAGGGCGCAAAGTACCGGTAAAAAAAGAATCGCCCCGCAATGCAGGGCGATTCACTATTAACAGGTTCTGTTTTCTTATCGCTTGATGATTTCGCTTGCCACACTTGTCTTTCCATCGCTAAGGGTAAGGTGGTAAGTTCCGGCAGCCAGTGCAGAAACATTGATGGTTGCTGGGGCTCCACCGTTCATCACCAGTTTCTGGCTGTACACCTGACGGCCTGTAATGTCTGTGATGGTAAGCTTAGTCGGCTGGAAGTCGCTGGTAGCCTGAATCTGAATCTGTTCAGCAGCTGGATTAGGATATACCTGAATTCCGTATGCTGAGGCCAGCTCTTCGATTCCAACAACAGTTACCATTACTTCAACACGCTGACTGCTGCATTCCCAGCTGGCTTTCTGAATTTGCCAGTCGTAGAAATAGTAGTAGTACGAAGTGCCATTTGTTGTGTTGTAGATATTTCCTACATCGCCAATGGCGTATGGGTAAACCACACCGGAATTATTCCTGAACAGATTGGCTTCAGCGCAGTCGATCTGGAATTCACCGATGCCAATTTCAAAATTGAGGTCAAGAACGTTTGCGCCGATGTTACAATACGCAGTTGCAGATGTGATCAGTGTACCGTTTCCATCATACAGGCGAATAGTTCTGTTGCCCGCAACACCGTTGTCAGGAACGTAGGCAGTAACCTGAGTCAGGGTAAAGGCTTCTGTGGTATTGAAATACAGACGACCACCTGTAGAAGGCAGTCCGCCGCCACCACTGTTGTCTGGCTTACCACCATCCATTACCTCACCTCCGAAGATAGCATGTGCTTCAACCCAGTATGAGGCTGATGTATTTACCACCGGAGTTTCGAAGCTGTTTCCAGTTCCGAGAACCTCGGTACTTGTTTCAGTTGCATACCACTCAAGATCTTCTCCGGTTGCAGTCAGGGTAGCTGTTCCGGGCTCGCCGAGGACAACATCTTCTGCTACAGGTTCAGTAACATCAAGCACCGTGATAGACACCGGTGCGCTCTCCATTACAGTTCCTGAGCACTGACCTGCGATTGTTACTGTGTAATCACCTGATTGTTCAACAACAATGCTTGCTCCGGTTTCACCTGTGCTCCAGGCACCAGATCCCTGATCGCAGGAGAGTACCACGGAACCGCCTTCACAGAAGAGATTTTCACCGGTGGTAGAAATCACTGGTGTAGTTTCTACAACTGCAGAGATTCCAACCAGGTTAGACATTGACGCACATCCTTCTTCATCCCAGATAATAACGCTGTAGTTGCCAGGAGCATCTACTGTAATGGACTGTGTGGTTGAACCATTGCTCCATGTATAGCTGTATCCGGCCTGTGCAGTCAGGGTTACTTCTTCACCTTCACAGATATTGGTGTTGCCATCGACAGAAATTGTGTTCGGGTCGAGCATACAGCCAACTTCCGAAATAACGTGTGTAGTATTAATGGCAGGATCCTCGAGAGTAGTAATCATACCGCTTGGCCATTTCACAACTACGTATTCGATAGCTTCTGCCTGACCGAGACCGAAGTGAGAAATCAGCGAAGAAGCAGGGTCAAAGCTTTCGCCTGCACGTACTTCTCTGATTTGAATACCCCATGATCCGTGAATTTCAATTCTGGCACCGATACCGTCTTTGTTCGATACAATACCTTCAAGATCAAATTTCACCCAGTTGTTATCATTTCCGCCGTTGATGTACATGCCATTTCCTGCAACCACATCCAAAAATCCGTCGTCGTTAAAGTCGCCGATACCGCCGCTGTTGAATGCAAGCTGTCCGGCAGTGAAGGTCATATCTCCGTTGTTCCAGTAGATTTCGTCACCCATCTCTGAGAAGATGTCAACGAAACCATTGTTATCGAAGTCACCGGCATCGCAGTTCCATGCACCGAGATCGTACTGATCAATCCAGCTATCCTCGATGATGTCTGTGAAAGTGCCATCACCGTTATTACGCATCAGGCGGTTAGCCCAGGCGTGGTTTACAGTGAATGAGTCGAAATCACCATCGTTGTCAAAATCTTCAAATACTGTTGTCCAGCTCTGGTCGCCGTCGTTCATATTGGCTTCAGGACCTACACTTGTGAAAACTCCATTGCCATCATTGCGGTAGAGCAGGTTGATTCGCTGAGGATCTCCAACGGGAGCACCACCACGACATTTGGTAATGTACAGGTCGCTGTCCCAGTCGTTGTCGTAGTCAACCCAGATAGCCGCGTAGTTTCCACCCACATCGAGGGTTTCAATCAGCGAAAGGTCGAAAGACAATGTTCCGTCAACGTTGCGATAAGGACGACACTGATCCACGTCATGACATACGAATGCATCAAGATTTCCGTCATTGTCAATGTCACAGAAAGTTGAACGCTGCGAGAAGATGTATTCAGGCTGTGCGTCTTCTGTATAAGCTGTTCCGTCGTTGTTAGCATAGACGAAGGAAACTGCGTTTCCGTCTCCGAAGAGAAGATCGGTGAATCCGTTTCCGTCAATGTCTGCAGCACAAATGCTCCAGGACGGAACGTTATCGCCGGCAATGCTGTACGATTCTCCCACAAAGCTGCCATCTGGTTGCTGATAGTCAATGTAGATAGTGCTACCGGTAACCCTCACGATATCGTCGAGATGGTCGCCATTCATATCTGCAGCACAGTCGGCATAAGAGAATCCGCTGATGGCCTGCAGCTGGCTACCCTGATTGGTGAAGGTAACCTGAGCCCTCGATGATCCGAAAATAGCGATCAGAAAGGACGCAATTAGGACACGGTTGGTTTTCATTCTGGAAAGAAGTTTTGGTTTCTACACAATATTACATCAGAAAACCAAAT
>JBEAZL010000021.1:0-8027 GCA_041170085.1 Bacteroidota bacterium | reverse complement strand
GGAGTCGATCTGGATGGTTAATATTCCCAGATCGCATGCTCCGAAAGGATCACAGGCAGAGTAGTTGACGATTATCGTTCCGAAGTAGTTCAGGTTCGGGGTATAGGAAAACGTTCCGTCGTTGCTCCAGTTGAATGTGCCATTTGGGTTGCCGGCGTTGAATCCATAGATCAGGTTGTCACCATCCGCATCGCTGTCGTTTAAGGAAACATCGCCGTTGAGGGTGGTGTTTTCAAGGATTTCAAATGACTCATCATTTACAACCGGAAGGTCATTCACTGAGGCAATAATCAGACTCAGTGTGGCTGTGGAAGATTCATTAAGGTTGTCTGTGACCGAGTACAACGCGGTAAGACTTCCATTGAAATGAGTGACAGGTGTGAACGTGAAAGAGCCATCAGCGTTGAGCACGAGTGCACCTGATGCCGGGGGAGTGATCAGGCTGTATGTAAGGGAAGATCCTTCAGGGTCTGAATCATTTCCGGCTACCGTACCATTGATAACAAGATCTTCGTTGCTGTTGTATGTCTCACCGACTGAAATGGGCGGGTCGTTGACCGGCAATACATGTACAAAGAGTTCTGCGAAATCCATGGTTCCGCATGGGTCAATCATCAGGTATCCGATTACATCAATACCGTTCCATGATGGATTCGGAGTGTACACAAAAGCACCAGCCTCTTCCATTACAATGTTGCCATTGTAAGGGCCATAAATCACAGAGTAGAAATGATATTCCTGATCGAAGTCGATGTCGTTCAGAGCTACATTGCCCATGATCATCTGGTTCTCATCTGTGTAAACCGTATCGTTCACGGCATCAGGTATATCATTGATGAAAAAGATCTCAATGGTTACAGTGGCCACATCACAGTTATCGAATTCATCGCAGACCTGATATTCAAATGAGTCCCAACCGAAGAAGTTAGGATAAGGCGTGTAGGTATAAGTTCCCCCGGGATTGAGAACCAAAGTCCCGTTTTCGGGTTGCGTGATGGCTTCAAATACAAGGTCGCCATCTTCAGGGTCAGTATCGTTGAGCGAAACATCTCCGTTCAGGAACATATCCTCGCCCACAAAGCCATCGTCGTTTACAGCAACGGGAGGCTCATTCGGCTCCACCACATTCACATATGCAAAGGCGAAGTCGCATGCCCCGCATGGGTCGCACGCCTGATAGACAAACATGTCTGTACCCAGAAATCCGGGGTTTGGGGTATAGGTGAAGGTTCCCGTAATGTTTAGAGTGAGGGTACCGTTGGAAGGTTGGCTTAGCACCGTCCACCAATTGACTTCATCATCCAGCTCAACATCGTTCAGCGAAACGTTTCCATTCAGCGGCGTGTCCAGAAATGCGTAGAATACATCATCGTTCGCCTGAGGGAGGTCATTCACAAAGAGGAATGCCAATTCAAGTGTCCCGGTGTCACAAAGACCTGAAGGATCGCATACCTGATAGGTGATGTATATGAAGCCATTGTACTCTGGATTTGGAACGAAGGTGTAAGTGCCGGAAGGATTAAGGGTCATAGTGCCATTGGCCACATTGCCAGTCACCGAGTAAGTCAAAACATCACCATCGGGGTCGTAATCATTGAGGGCAAGATTTCCCGTCAGTGTGGTACCCTCATATCCATAGTTGTCATCGTCCACCGCAACAGGAGGAGCATTCATGGCACTGGCAGACGTCACAGTGAGTGAAATCAGCCATGTCAGTAACACAGTCCAATGTCCTTTTTGCCAATTCATGGGTTTGAGCCTATGTCTGTCAGTCATCATCTGTTTTCTCCTGAAACGGGTTTTACGCAAAATGGCGTGTCAGAGTTCCGCACAAGAGCCTGAACCCCAGGATTTTCATTGCCTGGAATTCAGCAGGAACGCAAAAATATAGCAAAACAGGCCAGAGTTTTTAGTTTGCCTCTGGAAGAATTGGGTAAAACGTTCGACGAAACGATAAAAAACGTAGACAAAACTGATTTTGAGGCCATTTAGAGTGCCTTCGGTACCAGACAAGACTTTGGCCTGTTTCTGCTGTGCTGAATCAAATCAGCTGAAAGAAACGAGAAGCTCGTTCTTCTCAACGGCTTGTCCTTTCTTAACTCCGATGCTTTTGATGGTGCCGGATGCGGGACTCTTGATCACATTTTCCATTTTCATCGCTTCAAGAATCAGCAGCGGAGTGTCCTTTTCAACTTCCTGCCCCGGGGATACGAGTACTTCGAGCACCAATCCGGGCATTGGAGCTTTGACGTCAGTGTGCGTCTTGCCACCTGAACTCTCCATTCCAAGCTCCTTCAGTAATTGATCAAAGCGATCACGGAGGCTCACATTATATATTGTTCCATTCACCTTCACCCCGACCATCTTGCTCTCGCGGTCCACAGAAACCACTTCCACATTCCACGATTTATTGTCTTTCAAAACATGCAGATGACCATGGCCAAGGTCAAGAATGTCGACCTGAAATGCAGCTCCATCGATCGTTCCGGTGTTCTTTTCATTGCCCGGAACCAGCGTTAAAGAGCGGTTTTCTGATACTGTGATGGTGTACATGAATTGCAAAATGTGGCAGCGAAACTACACATAGCAGGTTGATTTTCTCAATTCTCCGACCTTTGCGGATTCATGGCCGGTATTTATCTGCACATACCATTTTGCCGAAAGGCTTGTCATTATTGTGATTTTCATTTCACCACGACGGGAACTTACGTGGCGAGAATGATTGACGATATGTTGCATGAGATGGCCATCAGGCGGGATGAGTTAGGGGGCGGGGAAGTGCAGACCATCTACTTTGGCGGAGGAACGCCTAGCCTGCTATCCCACGGTGATATATGCAGGTTAATTGACAAGGTGTATGAACTCTTTCCCGTTGGGTCCTCTCCGGAAATAACACTGGAAGCGAACCCCGACGATCTCAATGCCTCTCGCATCAGAGAACTTGCATCATCGCCTGTCAACCGGCTGAGCATTGGAATCCAGAGTTTCGTGCCAGCCCATCTGGTCTGGATGAACAGGGCGCACACAGCCAGAGAAGCTGAATACAGCGTCAAGGCGTCACAGGATGCAGGATTCACAAACATTACGGTGGATCTGATATATGGAATTCCTGCCATGACATTTGCAGAATGGATTGACAATGTGAATTCAGTAATTGGTCTCAATGTGCCGCACGTCTCGGCATATTGTCTGACCATCGAGCCAGACACGGTTTTTGGGCGATATGCTGCCGCAGGAAAGTTGAAGGCTGCTCCATCAGAGCAATCTGCGGATCAGTTTATTTTCATGGTTGAATCCCTGGCTGCTGCCGGAATTAAACAATATGAAGTATCCAATTTTGCTGTGCCGGGGTTCGAGTCGAGACACAACAGTGCCTACTGGAGTGGAGCAGCATATCTGGGTATTGGACCGTCTGCCCATTCTTTTGATGGTAATAACCGTTCATGGAACGTCGCCAATAATCATCTTTATATGAAAGGTATTGAAACCGGAATTCCTGCCAGAGAGACTGAAGTGCTGGACGACAGGATGAGATACAATGAAAGCATCATGACGGCGCTGCGCACAACGAATGGCGTTGATCTGAATCGTATTTCAACTTTGTATGGGGTGAATCTGTCAGAGGAATATGAGGAGTACCTTGCGAGCTTGACAAACATTGGTGATGCATTGATTAGTGACGGGTTTCTGAAGCTGACCACACAGGGAATGTTAAAGGCCGACCGAATAGCATCTGATTTATTTAAAGTATAGGATGATAGCACTGATACAGCATGAGGGACGAGAGTTCAGGGTAGATCTGAAGCAACCTGTTGATATATCAATATCAATGGGAAATGGCACAGGGCCAGTGGCCTGGTACCTCGACCCTGCAACCATTGAACCGGTTGTGAATGAACATTTCACCGGAAGTGTGAAGTTAGGTGGCAGTGTGAATTTCAGGAATATCCGCTTTAATCCGCACGGTCACATTACACATACGGAATGCGTCGGACATATTTCCAGGGAGGACTATTCAGTTAACCAGGAAGTGAAGGAATATTTTCATATGTGTACGCTTGTCACAGTTACACCTGAAATCTGGTCAGGAACTGATGAGATCTCGCAACCCGGCGACAAGCTGATTACACGATCAGGTCTGGAAAGTCTGGGTGCTATCCGGTGGAACCCGGCTGTGGTGATTAGAACCTCACCAAACGACAGGAGTAAACTTTCAAGAAATTATTCTGATTCCAATCCTGTCTATTTGCACCATGATGCAGTGCAATGGTTATCTGATGCGGGTGTAGATCATTTGCTGCTCGATGTACCGAGTGTTGATCGGGAGAGCGATAAGGGAAAGCTGAAAGGACATCACATTTTCTGGAATTACCCGCAATCGCCTATTTTAAAGAGGAGCATCACAGAGCTGGTTTATGTACCTGACCATGTACCTGATGGCGAGTACCTGCTCAACCTTCAGTTTGCACCTATTGAGAACGATGCATCTCCATCCCGCCCTCTCCTTTTCAAATTGATTTAGCAGGAAAAATCAGAAAGAAACTGGCTCCCTTTCCTTCCCGGCTGCTGAATCCCACGTGGGCCCCATACTGGGTCATGATACTCCTTACCATCGCAAGTCCGAGACCTGTTCCGGTTGACTTGGTAGTGAAATTTGGCGAGAAGATTTTCTTTCGTTGTGCTATGCTGATGCCTACTCCGTTGTCCTGAACCCGGATGATGATGTTTTTGCTACCCTTACGCAGCGCGACATCAATCAGACCTTCTTTGTTTTCCGGGATTGCCTGCATAGCGTTGTTCAGCAGGTTATTGAGCATCCGGATCATCTGGTCTTTGTCTGCGACCAGTTCGTCACTGCCGGGGCCATAGGTTCTCAGGTTAACCTTGCAATGTTCCTGCTGTCCGAAGAGGTCGATCACATTCATAAGTAATTCAACCGTATGGATCTGACTGAGCTGTGGTTTTGGAAGTTTGGCGAAGTTGCTGAATTCGCTGGCAATATGCGATAAAGTGTCAATCTGTTCGGTCATGCTCTGTGCAAACACCTTCAGTCGCTCATCGAAATTCGGTGCCTTCTCGTTCCATGCTTTTTCAAGGTACTGAACCCGAAGTTTCATAGGGGTGAGGGGGTTTTTGATCTCATGGGCAACCTGCTGTGCCATTTCGCGCCACGCACTTTCACGTTCTGTGCGTGCGAGCATTGTAGCACTTTTTTCAAGTTCAAGGAGCATTTCATTGTACTGTTTCACCAGGGCTCCTATTTCGTCAGTACTTTCCCATGTAACGGGTTCAAGTTTGCGCCCGAGTTGGATACCTTTCATCTTTTCGGCGATGGATTGCAGTGATCTGGTTATATAGCGCGAAAGGAGATAAGCGACACCTGTGGCAAGAAGAAAGAGAAGTATATAACTCTGACCAAGTTCTGTCAGGAATGCCGTAAGATTTTTGGGATCAGCATCTGTATTATCGTATGCCACGCAAGTGATGGCAAGAGGGCGGTTGCGGGTATCCTTAACGTACCAGTATGCAAGGGTAAGATCTTCTCGGGGAATGATGTCTTCTAAAACTACGCGCTCTGTTCCGGATTTTAATTGTTTCATGGCCACCGGGTCCATGGTGTATGGAATGGCCAGTGAATCCATGGCAAACGAACTGGATGAAACGAGGTATTCACCTTCCAGACTGAACAATGCGATGAATAAATTGTGAACGTCTGACAATTCACAGATCTTATCGGAAAACACCATGTTCATGACTTCGGGTTGAACAAAATCGCCCATTTGTTCGATGAAGTACTTCATGCTGGCTCTGACGCTCTCTTCTTTTCGCTGCAGGCGCTGCAGATTGTATTTTTCGGATTGTTCGTAGTGGTCATAGATGGCGACACCACCAGCCACCAGAAAGGAGAGCAGGATGATGGTGAGCATCGATATCAGGATACGATACCGTAGGTTGAGGCGGAGTTTATTCATAATGCCCATGCGGCGAACCGCTCAGCAATAATCGTGCTTTTCTTTCAAAACTCGTTGTTCGGACATAGGTATAAATCTTCATCTTTGCATTGTACACTGCTTATGAGTAATATCCTGAAACACTTTGAAGAGGCTGCAAACCTGCTGCAGGCTTTTGCTTCCGATGAGGCATGCATCAATAGCGTTGAACGTGCCGGTGAGGTAATGATTGACGGCATCCTGCAGGGAGGAAAGATTATTTCATGCGGCAATGGCGGCAGTATGTGCGACGCCATGCATTTTGCCGAGGAGCTCTCTGGGCGTTACCGCAATGACCGTAAGGCAATCGCAGCAATCAGTATTTCCGATCCATCTCACCTGAGCTGCGTCGGTAATGATTATGGTTATGATTTTGTCTTCTCGAGATACCTTGAGGCGGTAGGCCGCAAGGGTGATGTGTTGCTGGCTATCAGCACCAGCGGTAACAGCGGCAATGTTATTCAGGCAGCCAATCGGGCGAGGGAACTGGGAATTAAAGTGATTGGTCTCACCGGAAAGGATGGTGGGAGGCTCGCACCTTTATGCGATGTGGAAGTGCGCGTTCCCTGGAATGGCTATGCTGACCGGATACAGGAAATTCATATTAAAGTCATTCATTCCCTGATCGATTATATCGAATCGAAAGTCATATAGTTTTTTTTGATACTGACCTGTCGTTTTCCAAAGATTGGAGAAATCGACGATTTTCGGTAAAAAGGTTTTTTAGTTTGTGAAAAACTGAGAAACCATGCTTGTCAAAACCTATGGCTCTGCCGTTTTCGGCGTGAGTGCCACTACCATCACCATTGAAGTTAATATTGATAAGGGTGCATCTATGAACATTGTTGGTCTTCCTGATGCTGCCATCAAAGAGGCCCATCAGAGGATAAGGGCGGCCCTGATCAATACAGGTTATGAATTACCTGTGAAGGGTATTACTATCAACATGGCACCTGCTGATATACGCAAAGAGGGATCAGCGTATGATCTGCCGATGGCTATTGGTATTCTCGCAGCATCCGAACAAATCCCTCATGAAAATCTGGAACATTTCGTGATCATGGGAGAGCTTTCACTGGATGGGAAATTGAGACCAATCAGGGGTGTACTGCCGATTGCGATTGAGGCAAAGCGCGCTGGATTTAAGGGGATGTTTGTGCCGGCAGAAAATGCCCGGGAGGCCGCTATTGCGGGTGGAATGGAAGTGTATGGTGTTGCTGATATTTCAGAGGTTACCGGTTTCTTTTCCGGTAATCTGACACTCACTCCTGTTGTTGCAGATACCAACGGTGAATTTTTGGAGAAGCTGGATCACTATACCGTTGACTTCAGTGATGTAAAGGGACAGGAAAATATCAAAAGGGCTTTTGAAATCGCTGCTGCCGGAGGTCACAACATCATCCTGATCGGGCCTCCCGGGGCGGGAAAGACGATGCTGGCGAAGCGTCTGCCGACCATTCTGCCACCATTGAGTCTGGCTGAGGCTTTGGAGACTACCAAGATTCATAGTGTGGCTGGCAAGATGAAACGCGGTGATTCACTCATCTCGGTACGTCCGTTTCGTGCGCCGCATCATACGATCAGCGATGTGGCCCTTGTCGGTGGGGGTTCATTTCCTCAACCAGGAGAAATTTCTCTCGCACATCATGGTGTATTGTTTCTGGATGAATTGCCGGAATTCAAGCGAACAGTGCTTGAGGTAATGCGACAGCCGCTTGAAGATCGTTTCATCACTATTTCACGGAGTAAATTCTCTGTGGAGTATCCTGCGAGCTTCATGCTGGTGGCCAGTATGAATCCATGCCCCTGCGGTTTTTACAATCATCCCGATAAAGAATGTCAGTGTGGAAGTGTCGTGGTTCAGAAATATCTGAACAAGGTGAGCGGACCCTTGCTGGACAGGATCGACATACATATTGAAGTGACTCCGGTAGGTTTTCAGGAGTTGTCGGCACAGCGATCGGGTGAGCGCAGCGCCTCTATTCGGACAAGGGTCATGGAGGCGAGAAAAGTTCAGAAGACAAGGTTTGCCAATGA
>JBEAZL010000020.1:0-6228 GCA_041170085.1 Bacteroidota bacterium | reverse complement strand
TCGTCTTCAGACGGGGGCTACAGGGTCAATCCTTCACCTCTGCCAGGGCCTTGATGTCAACCCAGATATCGAGTTTGAATGACATCGGCTGGTGGGTAACGTTTCCGTCCAGGTAAAATCGCAGACCATCCGTGTCGAGCAGATATTGCTGAATCTTATCGATGTCCTGCTGTGTCTTTTCAATCTGACGGTATTCAGGATCGTCATTAATCGCCTGCAACGAAATATCGTTCAATGAAAATGACACACCCGGAGTAGCAGAAAGTGCATTACCGACACCCAGAGTACCAGTCATTGTAGCAGCCGGATCACCGGAATATTCCCAGATCTTATATCTGATATTGACGAGCTCATAGCTCTTGATATCATCTCTGTATTTCTCAATGTCATCATTATCCGTGGCAGAAAGAAGTCTTTCAAGATCTATCACCGTAGCTCCAGCCTCGTCTGTGATGTTCACTTCAAAAGTGGTATTGAAGGAGGCCGCGAAAGTCTTCTCTGAAAACTTCTCGCAGGATGTCATCATCAGACTGATGGCAACCATCCCATATAGCAAAAATTTGTTACGCATGGCCCTTAGTTTAGAAATTTGGAACTAAGGTAGTTCATTTCAAAGGGGCTTATAATCTTCGAACGGTAAAACTGATTACTGTCATGAACGAAGATCTGCTGGCCTATATCTGGTCATATAAACTCTATCAGCCCAATACGCTTAGAACTATCAAAAATGAACTGGTAGAGGTAATATCCGCCGGCCAGCTCAATCGGCACGGGGGCCCGGACTTTCACCATGCCATGATCCGGATTGGGGGAAGACTGTGGGCTGGTCATGTCGAGCTGCACGTCCGGTCCTCAGACTGGAATCAACATGGACATGAAAAAGATGGACACTATAACAATGTCATTCTTCATGTGGTTTTCGAACATGATTCCGAGATCAGAAATCAACGGGGACAATCGCTTCCGACCCTCGAATTGAAACCCATGATCAGTGACGAACTGATCAGAAAATACTCAGACTGGCAATCCAGTGCTCAGTGGATCCCATGTGAAAGACACCTGAAAGAAGGTAAGATTCCTCAAATTGTGTGGAGCGCTGTGCTCGACCGAATGGCGATCGAAAGACTTGAAGACAAAGCCCGCCAAATAGTTGAGTTCATGAGATCGCAAAACGGAGACTGGTTTGTCGCCTTCCTGCACGTGGTGTGCCGTTCATTCGGATACAAGGTAAATGCTGAGCCCATGGCATCCCTTGCCGCGCGGCTGCCATGGAATGCACTGCTCAGATCTCAGAATGATCGATTGCGGCTGGAAGCAATCGTGTTTGGAATGGCAGGAATGCTTGAAGGTAATCCTGAGGACAGTTATCATGCCTTGCTAACTCATGAATATCGGTTTATGCAGACCAAGTATGGATATAAATCCCTTGATCCGGTCATATGGCAATGGGGGCGGGTCAGGCCTTCCAATGTGCCAACGATTCGTCTTGCCCAGCTATGCGCTGCTATCTCAGATGCGGACAGGATACGGGAAATTCTGTTGAATACGGATACAACAGCAGAGGCCATGTTCAGATTTGAATTTCCGCCAGTTTCATCCTATTGGAATACCCACCACCGGTTTGGCAAAACATCTGCTCAAAATCACGGTATTCCCGGTAAACCGGCCATTCAGTCGCTGATGATCAACACCATTGCACCCTTCTGGTTCGCATACGGTCTTGATCACAGCAGACAAGACTATCTTGACAAGGCCGTTGAACTTTTGCAACTTTGCTTGCCGGAAAACAACGGTATTCTCAAGAAATGGCGTACATTAGGTGTACCTGTTGAAAGGGCGCACGACAGTCAGGCACTGCTGCAACTCTTTCATCATTATTGCAGCAGAAAACGCTGCCTGAAATGTGGTGTAGGACATAAACTACTCAGAGAATCATGAAAATGACGCAATACATACTCGACTACTTCGAACGCAACGCTTTCGGCGTTTGCACCTGGTTAGCCGGGCGCATGGCGGTGCGTGTTCACAAGGTTCGCTTGTGGTTCATTTACCTCTCCTTCCTCACATTCGGATCACCAGTATTTGTTTATCTGGTGCTCATGTTCTGGAAGCAGAATTCACACATCTTTCAGCCCTGGAAATGGGGCGCAAGAGATCACGGCTGAGCCGCGACTGCATCCCATCCCAGCAATTCATCAATGGTATTTACCGTAACCGCGTGGTAACCGGGACGGGCTGACGCATAGATCCTCTTTGCCAGGTCTGTCTGGCCCGAATTTACCAGTGCCTCGAAGAGGGGCTGTACGAACTTCCGGCGCCCGACACTGCATAAGAATTTCTCGAGTCTGGCGTATTCTCCGGTTTTCTTTTTCAGTACTGAAAGCTCCAGCCATTTGAACAGCACTTCATTGTTGCCGGTATTCGAGATATCAAACGCCGTGTTCAGCGAGGACATATCATCAGCCGTAAAATTCTCAATGGAACTCAGGAATCGGTAGCGCTCCTCATATCCCCACTTAGCCCACGGAATATCATTTGTCTTCTTGGTTCTGGACCACTGTGCCGCCAAACGGTCTACCTCGTCCAGCTTCTGACTGTTCACCCTGGGTGCATTGTCAGGCAAGCCTTCACCATAGATCCAGTTGTCAATTCCAATGCTGGCATCCATTTCAGTGGTCACAAGCTTTTCGCGCAGATATCCGACAAACGTTTCTGTATCCATTGTCTGGAAAGCGTGAGAAGTAAAGTAATCCTTCAGAAAAGCATCAAACTTTTCCCTTCCGGCTGTTTCCTCAATAAGCCTGAGGAAGAAATATCCTTTGTTGTATGCAATGTCAGACATTCCGTCATCGGGATTTCTCTCGTCGAGAACCAACTTCAAACGGGTATCCTGATTCATATTCCGCTGGCCATAATCCTCCAGTGTCATGTCGAGATCCTGTCTTGCCAGCTGGGCCTGCATCTCAGAAATATCGCGACCATACACGGCTTCCATGATTCTCTGTTCAAAATAAACGGTGAAACCCTCGTTCAGCCAGAAGTCATTCCAGGTGCTGTTCGTAACCAGGTTACCGCTCCAGCTGTGGGCCAGCTCGTGTGCGACAAGTGACACCAACGATTTATCTCCGGCAATGATGGTAGGTGTCGCAAAGGTTAGCTTCGGGTTTTCCATTCCACCGAAAGGAAATGCTGCAGGGAGCACCAGCAGGTCATAACGTCCCCATACATAAGGTCCGTAAAGCTTCTCCGCGGCCTCGACCATACGCTGCATATCTTCAAATTCTTTTGCAGCCGCATCCAGCACGGAAGGAACTGCATAGACACCTGTCCTGTCACCCACTGCTTTAAAGGCTATATCCCCAACGGCCAAAGCCATCAGGTAAGAAGGAATAGGCTGGTCCATCCTGAACTGATACACTCCATCACCGGATACCTGCTGAGGATTTTCTGCACTCATGAGAGCAAGTAGTCCTTGCGGCACCTTTACACGTGCATTGTAGGTAATTCGAACCCCGGGGCTGTCCTGACAAGGTATCCAGGTGCGGGCAAGAATAGCCTGCGACTGCGTGAAAAGGAATGGCTTCTCCCCTTCTACCCACAGCAATGCCTCCGCTCCGGGAGCTGTACTGTATTGAATACTCACCTTTGACGATGTAGAATCCACTGGTATGATCAAAGGCTGTCCGAGGTACTTCTTTTCGGGCCCCAGTTCGAAAGAAACCGGCTGTCCGTTCACCTCTACCCTGTCAATCTTGATCGTGGATATATCAAATACTATTTCAGAAGCACCCGGTGCCAGGGCTATATCATATGTAGCTTTCGCTGAGATGATCCTCGAACTAAAATCGACATTCGCATCCCACTCCAGATGGGTTACCCTGGCTACATTGGGACGTGAGTATGTGTGAGGGTCTCTGGCCAGTTTACTTTGGGCAATCATAAGCTTGGTTCTGTCGCTGCGCTCATCAGTCGCAGCATTCTCTGGTGAATTACCACAGGAAGATACGCCAAAAAGCACGGTCAAAAGAGCTATTCCATTGACGATTCTCTGAATACTGGCTGTAAGCATGATATAACGATTTACTTTTTTCTTCGTGTTTTAGCTGGCGCCTGAGACATACTGGCTGCGCCTGATTCAACTCGCTCAAGTATGCGAATAAGATCCTTAATATTCCTCGGAAGATCGTGAACTACAATCTCCCAAAGTATCTCTTCATCCACATCAAAATACTCATGTACAATATGATTTCTCAGGCTGTACATGCTATTCCAGGGAATAGATTTCTCTGTCTTTCTGATGTTGTATGGCACATGGTTGGAGGCCTCTCCGAGAACTTCAAAATTCCTCAAAACAGCATCCTGAACCAGATGATCGTGAATGTAATCTTCAAACGAAATTTCACTGGTATACAGCAGAATTCGCTCACAGGCTCCGATCATTTCGCGGAGATAAACATGAACATATGGATCGCGATATCTGCTCACAGATAGGTGATGCACTTTTCAATGTCTGCTCTGAACATAGCTTTCAGGCCCCTCGGTGTAACGATGTCTATTCTTCTTCTGAGGCGGGATTCAATGAACTCTCTCAGCTCAAAAAACTTCCAGCCCATAGGCTTTTGCAGCTCAACAATCACATTTACCTCTGTGGTCTTATTGCCATGTCTGTCGAGAAACTCACAGAAGTATCCAATACGATTTACACCATAACGCGACTCAATTTCCGGCAGAATTTTTCTCAATTCCTTGCCTAAACGAAAGAACTTGTCTTCGTCGGTGAGTTCTGTCCTTGGCGGCCGGTTCATTTCTTTATCTGCGACTTCAGTTGCTTCTGTTTGTCTTTCTGAGCCTTTTGCATCTCTTCCAGCTTTTGATGAAACGAGCTCTTCTTCACAGGCTTCTTTTTATTCTCATCAATCTTGTCGCGAAGCTTCTTTTCATCTACGATGTACTTCTTGATCACCCACATCTGACCTATTGATGTGATGTTAGCCACGAAATAATAGAGTGTCAGACCGCTCGACATGCTGTTGAAGAAGAAGAGCATCATGAAGGTGAAGATGTTCATGATCACTTTCATATTCGGCATACCGGGCTGAGTAGGAGCCGGAGTAGCGCCCATGGTCATGCGTGAATAGAAATATGTCGAGATACACATGAGTATGGTCAGTCCGCTAACGTGTGTTCCGTAAAATGGAATCTCAAAAGGCAACCTGAACAGGATGTCGTAATTCGCAAGGTCGTTGGCCCACAGGAAGTTTTGTCCGCGCAGCTCAATGTTCGAAGGGAAGAACCTGAACATCGCGTAAAGAATAGGCATCTGGAACAACACAGGCACACAACCCGCAAACGGATTTACTCCTGTTTGCTTGTAAAGTGCCATGATTGCCTGCTGTTTTTCTACGGCATCCTTACCCTCGTATTTCTTATTCAGCTCATCCATCTCCGGCTTGAGAATGCGCATCTTGGCCGATGACACAAAGTTCTTCCAGGTAACAGGGAACAGAAGGGTCTTGATAGCGAGGGTCAGCAGAAGAATTACTACCCAGATGGCTCCGATGTATGAACTCAGGAATTCAAAAATCGGGCGGATAATCCAGCGGCTCACCCATCCGATAATGCCCCAGCCGTAGTCGATAATTCTGACAAATTCAGGTGCCCCTGTTTCTTTCAGTGGCGCGTATTTATTCGGACCGAAATAGAAATTCCATGCAGTTGCGGCATTGGCATCAGCAGGAACATTCAAATCAAATCTTGCGATGTACTGCTTGTTGTGCACAGAGTCCTGCGGAGCAATGTTGTGGAACTCGGCCTTGTCTCCAAAGCCCTGATCAGAGTAAACAGCTGCGGTAAAGAAAAACTGCTTGAAGGCCATCCATTGCAGCTTTCCCTGCACCTGCCTGCCTTCGTCGTGCATCTCAGATAAAAAATCGCGGTCTTCCTCGCTGGTCTTATAAAACACTGAGCTGTGCTGACGCTCCTGAGCGAGACCGAGTTCGTTGTTCCATCCTGCCGCCTGCCAGTAGAATTCAGGCTTGTTGGTCGAAAGCTGCAACTCATCGCGAAGATTCACCGCATTCATCTGAACAGCTACCTGATGACTTCCGGGTGTGAAGCCATAAACGAACTGCAGATATTTCGATGGATCTGACGTGCGAAGGGTCATGGTAAGCTGGGCGGGCTGACCTGTGGCATCAACCTTTTCAGCTCCCGGAGTGAAAATGAAAT
>JBEAZL010000019.1:0-3430 GCA_041170085.1 Bacteroidota bacterium | reverse complement strand
ACTGGATTGCCAACGACGCACCACACGGCAATGAGGCCAATGATCCCGAGCCTCCTGTTTTCCAGGAAGGTTCGCAATTACCTTCAGTAGATCTGGCTGCACAGATGCCGCTTTATACCTCTACTGCAGCAGACGAGGACATCTATCGCTCATTCGTTATTCCAAGCGGGTTAACAGAAGACAAGTACATCGACATGATGGAAGTTATTCCCGGCAACTCTTCTATCGTGCATCACGTGCTGGTGTATTACGATCCCACCGATGCTTCAGCTCTGCTGGACGCGGCAGATCCGGGGCCGGGATTTGCTTCAAACGGCACCGGAATGTCATCAGATGAAACTGTTCTTATTGGTGGATGGGTGCCCGGTAGTGAGCCTATGTTTTTGCCGGAAGGATTCGGCCATCTCATCGAGGCAGGCAGCGACATCATCATAGAGGTACACTATCCTGAAGGATCAGAGGGCCAGACGGATGAAACCATTGTCAACTTCCACTTCAGCACAGCGCCCGTTGTCAGGCCGGTATTTATGAATGCCACATTGTACCATTTCCCACCTGTGTTGCAGGAACCTGTGCTTTTTATTCCCGCAGATGATACGGCCACATTCCATCAGGAATATACCGTGCCGCTGGGAGTTACCCTGTTCAGTGTGTTGCCGCACATGCACCTGATCGGCAGATCTATCACTTGCTGGGGCGAAGACCCTGATGGCAATGAGATACCCATTATCCGTATTCCTGACTGGGATTTTCACTGGCAGATGAACTATCGCTTTCCCCAGCTGCAATACATTCCGGCAGGCACAGTGCTGAAAGCTGAGGCGTTCTACGATAATACCATAAACAACCCCCACAATCCGAGCGATCCTCCCGAAAACGTATGGGTGGGTGAAGCCACTACAGATGAAATGATGCTGGTATTCTTTGCCTATACCATCTACTTCTCCGGAGATGAAGATATCGTTGTAGATCCTTCTCTGAATGTGCAGGAACCATCGCAGGTTTCGGGCGAGATAGCCTTATATCCCAATCCGGCTTCTGACCAGATTACTGTGAGTTATGCCGTTGCGAGAAGGACTGAGGCTCAGTTCAGCATCTGCGACCTGCAGGGACGTGAATTATTGAGTATGAAGAAAACCCTGAAGGCCGGAATGGATCACTTCAAAACAGATGTTTCATGGCTGCCTGAGGGTACATACATTATCAGGATGTCGGGCGATTCAATCCAGGCTTCGAAGACATTTGTTGTGACCCACTAAACCGTGCAGCTGCGCGCGTTGGCGCATGGGCAATTAAAAATTGGGTGTTCTGTACATGTGAACCTGGCTGCCAAAGTCGCGGATCTTTCTGAACTCGTATCCACCTTTGGTGGCGCCCCAAACCTGCTCACCTGCGTCATTCCAGCCCCGGTCCCAGCTTACCATCATGCCCCTGGTAATGACTACCTCCGATGTGGCATAAGTGGCTCCCCTTAATGTGCTCGTACACTCGCGCATTACGGTGCTGCCTGCAAATTTTTTCTTTGACTTCATGGTGAGTAAGATCGAACAGCCCGTTCTCGCAATGAGCGAATCCGTTGTCACCTGCTCAAAGTCTGAAGGCTCCGCACCAATGAATCTGGCCGGATTGAATAATTCAAAGACCTGGCTGACAATGGAGGTATCTCCGCGCTGGGAAAGATGATACACTCGCTGTCTGTATGGTTTGTCCTTAGCGGAAGCCATGGCCTGTTCAACGTAAAACCAATAGCCATCAGGTCGTTGAGTCCAAATCGGCTGCATGCGAAGCGTGATGTGAAAAAATGCCGAGTCCTTTTCGCTTTGTTTCTGGCTGCTGAACTCCCCTGCCATCATCTGAGCGAGGCGATGTACATCCTTGCGGTTCAGCTTTTCCTGAGTCAATCCGTTCAACTGACACCCAATGACCGTGAGCATCAGACAAAACCCTGCGATTCTATTCATGATGCAAATTTACGGGAGGGAGAAAAGACTACTCCACAGAGGCGAATTGTGCCACTACCTCCTGAGGTATTATCGCGAGATGCGATGCGTGAAAAATGGGGCTTCCGCCCTCTATTGCGATGACCTGGGGAGACTCGTGAGTAATTCCGGTGTCGTCCGCTATCTGCATGGAAACACTGCGGTCGCCGACAACATCAACTATGAAACATGAAATCGCTGGATGGTCCTTCGCGAAGTTCTTCATGCGATTCCATGCGGTGGAACTGATGGAACATCGGTAGCTGTGTTTGAACAGAACTACGTGATGCTTCGCATCCTTCAGGGCGTTCCATTGCTCAACAGAACGCAATTCAGTCCAGTCTCCCATTACTTGATTAAAGAAGTAATCTCTGTGCTGAGCGGTTCAACCTTGCTGCCGAAGACATTCATCCACTTTCCCTCGGGTGAAATGAGGAACTTGTGAAAATTCCATTTCACTTCTGCATCAGACACACCGTTGAGCTTCTGGTTGGTCAGCCATTGATACACGGGATGCTGATCAGCACCTTTGACCTGAATCTTGGCAGAGAGGGGAAATGTCACGCCATAATTCTTCTCACAGAAATCTGCAATCTCCTCTTCAGTGCCGGGTTCCTGGCCCAGGAACTGGTTGCACGGAAATCCGATGATAACAAGCTTCCCGGCATACTTGTCGCTTAACTCCTGCAATCCCTTATACTGAGGGGTATAGCCGCATTTCGAAGCTACATTGACACACAGAACATATTTACCTCTGAAGTCAGAGAAGTTGATGGTATCTCCACCTATACCCGGAACAGAGAGATCATAGAACGACACTTCATCATTTGAGAAAAGAGTGGCGGGTTTGCGATTTGACATACGATATCCGTAAAGAGCGGCCAGAGCAACGGCCAAAGCAGCAACAATGATGATTACTTTCATATCAGATTAACCGTAATGGCAGGTGAATGTTCACTGAATTCTGCCGGGATTGTTTTTGATAAATGATTTCCAGTCTTTGGCTTTCCCGGCTGAGCCGAGCACAGAGCTTGTGGCATAGTGATGACAAAGGGCTACTGCAAGGCCATCAGTGGCATCCAGCTTGGCCGGCATTTCATGAACGGGAATGGAAAAAACCTGTTGCAGCATAGCGGCAACCTGTTCTTTGGAGGCATTTCCGTTTCCGGTAATTGACTGCTTGATTTTTCTGGGCGCGTATTCGACCATGGGTATCTGACGACTCAGAGCCGCTGCAATCGCCACCCCCTGAGCCCTTCCAAGTTTCAGCATACTCTGAACGTTCTTTCCGAAGAACGGTGCCTCGATGGCAAGCTCATCAGGATGAAACTCTTCTATCAGCCCAATGGTGCGGTCAAAGATCTTTTGAAGTTTCAGGGCGTGGTCATCAATTTTATCGAGTTGCAACACACCCATTACCATGAGCGAGGGCTTCTTGCCCATGACTTCAA
>JBEAZL010000018.1:0-4646 GCA_041170085.1 Bacteroidota bacterium | reverse complement strand
GTATAGAACAGTCTGTGACTTTGTTTCCTTCGGAATTCCGAAATCACATGCCGTGCTTCCGATAAACCAGTCGTCGTATGAATAGAATGGATGCTCGGCAGGTCTGGCGACGAGCGTTCTGCCGGTGTATGCACGGGCGAGCTTAACCGCTGCAGTTGTACACACCGAACCATTCTTGGCAAACTTGATCATGTCGTGCTGTGGCACGAGGGAAAGAAATTTCTCCGCCATTTCGCGCTCAATCACAGAAGGTCTGGAGAAGTTTACTCCCTTTTCCAATTCTTCTCTGACACGCTTCAGCACGGGCTCGTATGCATGTCCGAGCGAAACTGCCGTAAGACCCATCAGTGTGTCGAGAAACTTGTTGCCATCCGGATCCCAGCAATAGGCTCCTTTGCCATGTGTAATGGCCGCCGGCGACAATATCGGAAACTGGTCATCTCCCTTGCTGTATGTGTGAGCTCCGCCGGGAATCAGAGAGTGAATAACCCTGCGGTATTCGTCGCTTTTTTCGAAGTGTGTGATATGTGGAAGTTCGCGCACTGGATTCATGCAACAAATGTAGCGCCGCGAAAGACATTCGCAGCACGGTTCCATTTACCTTTGGCCTGTGAAACTGCGCGCAGATAACATTGTTAAGCAATACGGCAAGCGACTGGTCGTAAAGGGTGTGTCATTCGAAGTGAGCCAGGGCGAGATTGTCGGGCTGTTGGGTCCGAATGGCGCCGGCAAGACCACATCTTTTTACATGATCGTCGGATTGATACGCCCCAACGACGGCCGCGTGTTTCTGGAAGACCGCGAAATCACGCACGAACCCATGTATCGCAGGGCTCAGCTCGGTGTGGGTTATCTCCCTCAGGAGGCGTCGGTTTTCCGCAGACTGACTGTTGAGGACAACATCAAGGCCATACTTGAAATGACGTCCCTTACCAAGAAAGAGCAGGCGCATAAACTTGAAAGTCTGCTCGATGAATTTGGTCTCACACATAAGCGCACCTATCAGGGTAATTATTTGTCAGGAGGCGAAAGACGCCGCACTGAAATTGCCCGGGCACTTGCCACCAGTCCCAATTTTATTCTGCTCGATGAGCCCTTTGCAGGTGTTGATCCGATTGCCGTTGAAGACATTCAGAAAATTGTAGCTCAGCTCAAGTTGAAGAATATCGGCATTCTGATCACAGATCATAATGTTCAGGAGACATTGTCGATCACAGACCGCGCATATTTGCTTTACGACGGCAGTATTCTCAAGCAGGGAACAGCAGAAGAACTTGCGGCCGATGAACAGGTCCGCAAAGTATATCTCGGTCAGAATTTTGAATTGCGCCGCTCCCGTATCATCTGATCACCGGGAAGACAGCATACGCGCAACGTATTTTCCGATAATATCAAATTCGATATTCACGGGGTCACCTTCCTGAAGCTGACTGAAATTGGTATGCTCGAAAGTGTAGGGTATAATGGCCACGCTGAATTTCTGATCACCGGCATTCACAACGGTCAGACTCACGCCATTGACACAGATGCTGCCTTTTTCAACGATCATTCCCGGGTTAGCCATATCAAGATCGAATGAGAACAACCAGCTTCCATTGGTTTCAATAACCGAAGTGCATCTTGCTGTAGTGTCCACATGCCCCTGAACAATATGTCCGTCAAGGCGATCGCCTAAACGCATGCAACGCTCCAGGTTGACGATGGTTCCGGGTTTCCAGGCAGAAAGATTGGTTCGGTCAAGCGTTTCCTGAATAGCGGTTACGCGGTAGTGTTTTTCGCTGATGTTTACCACGGTTAGACAAACACCGTTGTGCGCTACGCTCTGATCAATTTTCAGTTCATGCAGAAAGGGAGCAACAAGATCTATGTGAATATTGGATCCTTCGTGTTCGATAGCGGCCACCTCTCCGGTAGCTTCAATGATGCCGGTAAACATAGAACTTATTCGTTGCTGAAAATTTTACCATCCTGCAGTTGAATGGTACCAGAGAATGACTCCGGCACAATGCCGGTAAGGCGTATGGTGTTGACGGTGATCGTGTAATAGAAAACACCGTCTGATGAAATTTCACCGGTGTCTTTATTTACCCCGTTCCAGTTTATCTCCGGGTCAGTGGTTTCAAAGACAAGCGAACCCCAGCGGTTGAAAATCTTCAGATCAATGTCGCGGATGAACCGGTATTCAAACGGAACAAAGAAGTCATTCAGTTCATCGCCATTAGGACTGAAGATGTTGGGCAGGAAGTATATCGGACAATTATCCACGCAAATCACTTCGCTGAAGGCGCTTTCATTCTGGTAAAAATTACCATCCGGCCAGAGGTTTTCGGCATCGAGTGCAGTAATGGCATAACAACCGGCAATGGTGTTCAGGCTTCCATCTTCGTTAAAAGTAAATGTGGTATCGGTTGCCGAATCGAAATGCTCAAGCAGCTGCAGCGGCTGACCTAATACCGGTGAATAGTAAAGGTTGTAACCCGTCACATCATCTGCACAGGTGTTATTGGGATTATTCCATGTCAGGATATTCTTTTCATCTGCACAACTCGATTCAATCACCAGTGTCGGAGGACAGGGCGGGGTGCGGTCGTAGGGCTGTGCACACACCTGTTGCGAGTAATTGATGATAGGGTCAGGAACTGATCCGGCATCATAGGTGCCAACTGTGATGACGTAATAACAATACTCTTCATTATTAGTCAATCCGGTATCGGTATATGCCGCTTGGGTGGTTGTGACGAGAAATGAAAATTCCGTCTCGCCCGGACCTTTCCGGAATATCTGATAGGCAGAATTTGACCAGGGAACTGTTGCTGACACCTCGAGTAAAATCTGATTATCGTCGGGCGTAAGTTTTAGAAACGGTGAGGATGCATTGCTTGACATGGCCGTGAATTCACCCGCTGAGTAAAACTCTACCCTGTAGTTATGTGCATTAACAACGGTATTGATATTCTCATGGATGTACATGGTATCGGGCCAGCTGAGGACATTGGATTCAGAGCTGGTATAGATGAGATCCGCTGGATAAGCGTTTCCGGGACTATGGTAAAGCTTGTACTGATATGGCGGTAAAAACACCTCTGTGTCAAGTTCAGAAGGAGGTGACCACCAGATGGTGTCGTTTCCGGCGGCAGTGGCTGTGATTCCGATACTCACTTTGGTCATCACGGGTACTTCCTTGACAATCTCGGCACAGAACTCTTCCGACGCATAACTGATTGCACCGTCGGGCCAGCAAGTGACGATCATGTAGCAATAATTCCCGCCATAGAAAACCTGGTCATCCGTAAAAGTTGTCGAGTTCAGACCAACTGTTTCACCAATGAAAACGTAGCCGGTATATGCAGGAACTCCCAATTCGCAATGATCAGGAATGAATCCGTAGAGACCATTGCGGCGATAAACCTTGTAGCGGATTTGAGCGGCTTCAGCCTCTGAAAGCACGTTGCCGCATGGGTTTGCATCCCACGCCAGTTCGATGGAGTTTCCAACCGGTGTGGCAGATGGGTTTTCTACTGCAGGTGCAACCACGGTGATAAGGAAACTTTCCACGTCGACCAGAGGAACAGCGAAATCGTTATCGACTGCTTCGAAAGTGACCAGATAAGGTTCCAGTCTAATCTCTTCGCACTCCGGCTGCCAGAAAAAGTTACCGTTGGATGGATTAAATGTGGCAGGATTAGGTACCTCGGAAAGTGGTCCGCCCTGCGCTGAAAGTGTAACGTTGTCACCATCCGGGTCAGTGGCTGAAACTGTCAGTGCCAGACCGGTTCCGGCCAGCACGCATGTATCAACCACATTCGACAAATCAGGTGGATTGTTGTCGCAAAGTTCCACAGTGATCTGCATGTCGCGAATCACATAGCCTACCAGTTGGCCATTTCTGAATTCTTCAATCTTGATGGCAATGTTGAATTCGCCAATCAATGAAGGGACTTCCCAGAAGACATCTCCCGTTACCGGATCTATTTCAAAAACGTCGTTGTAATCGGTGTAGTCATCGGGATACTCGAAGAGCGGCAGAGGTTCGCATCCGGCACCCATGCAGGGTACCAGCGAATACACAAGCTGGTCTCCGTCGGGGTCATAAGCAGCGGGATTGTGTTCCCACCTTTTCAGAAAGCATGCCCGTTCCTTGGGGGGATTCAGCAAGACAACAGAGCTATTGTGGCCTGTTTCGGGCGAGATAATCAAAAGCGACTCAATACAAAAAATCGAACTTACAGAGACACTGCCGTCGCCACCCAGGTTGAGGACGCCTGAATTCCGGTTCGGGTCTTCTACTGAAATATGGAACATACCCGGTCCTGCATAGGTGTGATAACCGATGTAGGTATTCTGCTGGGCATCTATGCTCGGAAAGAAAACGATATCGTCTTCGAGCCTGGGCAGGCTGTCGAGTTCATTTTCAAGGGTGCCCGGGGGCTCATCTCCCCAACGAATGTGCAGCCACGGACGATCCGCTATCGCACTGGTTTTCGTGCAGGTGAGAACAGTGACTTTATAAGTAAAACCGGATACGTGCTCATAGATGATTTCTCCCGCGCGGTTGTGGGTGGCGTATGCCGAGACCCACAACACAGTTGATAGTATCATCAACAAAGTGCATCGGAGAATGGAAGAGCTTTTAATCATCAGCACGA
>JBEAZL010000017.1:0-7195 GCA_041170085.1 Bacteroidota bacterium | reverse complement strand
CCTCATACACGCGGTTTTATAGTCGCCATACCGTCATAGCTGGTATTGATATGAGTCAGGTTTCCTCTCAGCGCACCAGACTGGGAGCGGCTGAGCGCTTCGAAGAAATGAATCAGTCGTCCTCTAACTACGGATTTTTTGTGCAGGACGAGTGGAAACCGGTGGGAAAGCTGGTGGTGAAGCCGGGGCTCAGATTGACAGCCTATCATTCTTTGATCGACGGAACTAAAGATCCTGTTACATTTTTACCCGAGCCCAGGATTATGTTGACCAATGCGACAGGTCCGGTAGTGATCAAGGCTGCAGCAGGGCGCTATTTTCAGTTCATTCACCGCATCAGAACCCAGAGCCTCTTTCTGAATTCGCCTGATTTCTGGAGTGTGAGCGGCGACGGATTTTTACCTGCGCTGCGCAGTGATCAGGTGATGGCCGGGGTGACATACACACTTCGCGGGTGGACTTTAGATATTGAAGGATACAGGAAGTGGAGTTCGGGAGTTACAGAAAATCTCGCCGCATACTATATGTACGGCGAATTGAGTGCAACCGGGCGCGACAGCATACTCACAGGCACCGGCAAATCTGTCGGCGCTGATGTTTTGTTGAAGAAAGAGTTCAACGGTAGTCAGCTCTGGCTTAGCTATTCGTGGAATTCAACCATGAATGCTCTCTCCGGACTGCAATACGAGATACCGGCTAATTTCATTCAGCCGCACGAGTTCAAGGCCTATTATGAGCGCAAATGGAGGCGGTGGGAATGCAGCGCAGCATTTGTATTTGGCAGCGGACGTTATTACACGCCACTGGTGGGTAGTCAGGAAGTGGCAGGACAGATTACACCGCTATACGGGAATCTGAATTCAAGTCGATTGCCGGACTATCATCGGGTAGACATTTCCGGTTCGTGGCTGTTTCAGTCGGGGGATAATGAGGGCAAGCTGACGCTCAGTTTTTACAACGTTTACAACAAGAAGAATATTCGTGACATACAATACATAAAACTCTCTGATGCAGAAACCGTTAGGTTCGTTGAGCGCAGAATTGAAATGCTGGGCATATTGCCGGCTATTAATTTTCAATATACGTTTTAGCGAAAAAACGGAGAAAGGAGGTAGGGTACTTTGTACACCTATTGTATTTCGGATGTAATCGGGGGGAAAATAGGAGAGTAAGAAAGTGAATCAGTTTAAAGAATTATTGAAAAGGTACGAGGTTCCTGCCTCGTTGAATGAAGATCAGGCCTGGGATCAGCTGCAGCAGAAGATTGCATCAGGACGCAGGTCATCTGCACCTGAGGGTCGTGTGGTTCAGTTCCGCTGGGCCCGGGTGGCGGTGGCAGCAGCAGTAGTGGTTATTACTGGTGGTGCATTCCTGTACTTAAACAGTGAGCCCGTGATGGTCACGTTTGCCCAGGAGAAAGGCGGTTTCAGAACCCTGCCGTTGCCTGATGGTTCAGAGGTTATGCTGAATGCAGGATCAACCCTTCAGTATGCTGAAGATTTCGCTGAAGAGCGATTGGTAAAACTGGATGGCGAGGCCTATTTCAGCGTAAAGAAGGGCGAGAAGTTTACCGTTACTACTCCATCCGGAGATGTAACTGTGCTGGGAACCACATTCAATGTGTATGCGAGACCCGACAAGTTTGAGGTGCGTTGCAACTCTGGAAAAGTGAAAGTAACACGTGACGGAAGGGACACTGAAATCACTGCCGGAATGGGTGTTCTGATTCGCGGTAACGTGACAGAGATGTTGAGCTTCACCCCCGACGAGTTAACTGCATCATACAGCGAAGCAGAATTTACCGGAGAGGCATTGTCCAACGTATTCCAGGAAATTGAGCGTCATTTCAATGTGAATATTGAAATGTCGGGTATTGGAGAAGGAAAGTTTGATGGTGTTGTACCCATGACCGGAGATGTCGCAGAAGCTTTGGACATCGTATGTTCAGCCATGGGCCTGACTTGGGAGCGTGGCAACGACAACTGGATTCTGGTGAAGAAGTGATTTGAGAAGAGGTTTGTTAAAGGCTGTTAACCTTGAACAGACCATGCAACTAAAGAGAATAAAAGTGGTTTATCCATATAAGAACTTCAGCGGTAAGACAATGATCTTACACACGAAGAATAAGTAACACACAGTGAAGTGCCGTTCAGGCACATCAGATAGTATAGTTAGTTTTAGTTAAGGTTTAGAGTAGTCTCCTGAAACGTCGGGAGACTATTTTTTTTGTCCCTGTGAGTGGTTATCAGCACGGAAATTTTCGCCATAAGAACATCCTGTCTTTCCTTTGCCGCATGCCCATACCTGAAATCAGCACAGAGGATTTTGACTTTATCCTGCCCGATGAACGCATACCTGCGTATCCTGCGGCAGACAGATCTTCTTCCAAATTGCTCGTCTGGCAGAAGGGCTTGATCAGTGAGTCACGCTTTTCATCCATCACTTCCTTTCTGAAGCCGGGGGATCTTCTCGTCATGAACAATACACGCGTGATACCCGCGCGAATATTGTTCACCAAAACAACAGGCGGAGTCATTGAAATTTTCTGTCTTGAGCCTGCGGGAGAGCTCCGTGATTATCAGCAGGCCATGGGAGCCACAGGTTCAGTGCAATACCGTTGCTACGTGGGTGGCGCGAAAAAATGGAAGTCGGGCGACCTGCTTCTGGAGGCCGATAGTTTTCAGTTGCGTGCCACACTGATCGACAGAGACGGAGATACATTCATCATTCAGTTTTCATGGGAACCTGCCTCACTCACTTTTGCGGCAGTGCTGGAGAAGGCCGGAGAGTTGCCTCTTCCGCCCTATTTCAACCGCAAGGCAGAGGAGGAAGATTACATACGATACCAGACTGTTTATGCCGAGAAGAAAGGGTCTGTTGCCGCACCCACGGCCGGACTTCACTTCACGCCTGAAGTGCTGGAGGATTTGCGCAACAAGGGGATCCAAATTGCTCATCTGACCCTGCATGTCGGTGCCGGGACATTCAAACCCGTTACGGCTGATTCTATCGTAGCGCATCGGATGCACCGGGAATTTTTTACTGTTGATGAGCAATTGGTGAAGGCTTTGGCAACCCATCAGAATGGGAGGATCATACCGGTAGGAACCACGAGTCTGCGTGCACTGGAAAGTCTTTATCATCTTGCCCTGCAACCTGAGAGGCTTTTAGCAGGCTCCGGGCTTGAGCAATGGGAGGCCTATATGGAGTCGGAAAAGCCGGAGCGCAGTGAAGTGTTCAGCAACCTGCTTCGACTGATGCATATTGAGGACCTCACCGAGATTACCACCTCAACATCGATTCTTATCGCACCTGGTTACACGTTTCGGGTGGCCGACGGACTGATTACCAACTTCCATCTTCCCAAGAGCACACTCATTTTGCTCGTAGCGGCCATGACTGGCGAGGACTGGAGAAAGATCTATGATTTTGCGCTTGAGAATGACTTTCGTTTTCTGAGCTACGGAGACAGTTCACTGCTGCTGCCTTAATTACGCATCAACTGATATAAACCCAAAATATGCATTAGAAAATCTATTGCGGCCTCAAACCGCTGTGAAATCAGTCGCTTTGCTGCATTTTGCTCAGTCAGCATACAGTGAGTATGATTCCCTCACAAAATGCCTGATTTCTTTGCGTTTTGAGCCCTCATAACAAAGTTCTAATGCATAATTTGGGATAAACGAAAACAGGCACCCCGAAGGATGCCTGTAAACATATCTGTGGTTTCGGATTAGTTACCTCCGAAACGGTTGTCTTCAATACCTGCTGATTCTTTAAGAGAGTTGAACAGCTTCACAGAAGCAGAGGCCTTCACGTTCTGGAGGATTCTATCCTGATCTTCGAAGTAATCGGCTTTCGCTTCACCGGGAACCAGATCACTGGTCTTCTGGAGAACATAAATCGCCTCGCGTCCAATGATAGGCTCGCTGATATTTCCATTTGGCAATCCGAAAGCGATACCAATCACTTCAGGGTCGGCCTTGGTTACTCCTGAACCAGGCAGGTTGGTACGCTGCATGGTGAGGTTATCGGCCTTGCGCACAGGTGACTTCACGCGGTCAGAAATTTCCTGAAGCGTTCCGGTGTTCATCTGCTCCTTATACAGTTCGGCTTTCTTCTCTTTAATCACTTCTACACGAACCTTCTCTTTCATGTTATCAAAAGTTGGAACACCCTTCTCCTTAATTTGGGTAAGGCTGGCAATGATGAACTGATCTTCGATAACCATCGGAGTAGATACATCACCAACTTCTGTGTTGCTGCGGTAAGCCCAGTCAACCAATACCTGCGCATTAACCAATGCACCGATGTTAGCCTGGTTAGGCTTGATGTTTTCAGCAGGCATCAGGCTCAGACCCATCTCGAGAGCCGCTTTGCGGAATGAAGCTGAGTCGGCATTGGCCAGTGAGAATTCCATAGCTTCAGACTGCTTTGAAGCGCGGGTGTCTGCCGATGGCTTGATCTCTTTAGAAAGAGGAGCCAGCGTTACGGCCATTACCATATTCTTCTTGTCGGTCACTTCAACAATGTGCACACCGAATTGAGTTTCCACAATCTGAACCTGTCCTACAGCACCCTTGAAACATGCATCTTCGAAAGGCTTCACCATACGTCCGCGGGTAAACCAATCGAGGTCACCACCCTTGTCTTTTGTTCCGTCTGTTCCAAACTTCGCGGCCATAGCTTCGAAGTTCTTCTCCTTCAGAATCACAGCTTTCACGCTGTCAGCACGGGCGCGGATTTTAGCCTTATCAACGCCGGGGGTGAGCTGGAAGAGGATATGTCTTGCGCGAACTGAGTCTGGCTCCATGCCGCGTGATACAATGCGCGAGATACGCATATAGTCACCATCAACATAAGGACCAACGAAAGACCCGGTTGAGTCGTTCATGATCTTGGTGTTGGTAGGCTCAGGCAGATCGTTGTTATAGTAGTATGTGTTATATACTGTTGGTACATCGCTGTTGGTGGCGATGAACGCGCTGTCCGTCTTTGCATCTTTCCAGAGAACAACCATTTCGTTCAGCACGCGCCTGATCTCCGAAGAGTCTTGCGATGATGGCTGAATAGGGAAAGAGATGTAGTTGAGGCTACGGCTCATTTCCTGACGGTAGTCGATTTCGTTCTTGTGCTTGTTGTACCATGACTTCAGATCGCCATCGTTGTATGAGATGAGGCTGTCTGCGATTTCATCATAGCGAACGGCAACGAAGTCAACATTCACTTTGTCGTTCATACCCTGATAGCCATACTTGCCATCGAGTTTGTTGGCATACATACCCACCTTCACGAGAAGATCATACTTCTCGCGCTTGCGCTTGTTCGAGATGAGACGCTTGTAACCATCATAGTAGTCAGAAGTCATCGCATCGAAATTCTTGCGCAGGTTTTCTTTCATCGGCAGAGAGTCCTGACCCTGATAGAAAGTGTTTTTCACGTATGGCGACAAACGCTCTCCGAAGAGGATTTCATCATACTCATCCTGGGTAACCAGGAGTCCGAGCTTTTCAAACTCATCTTCGAGGATAGTGTTCTCAACGAACTCGTTCCACACGTCATCAGACAGCGAACTGTTGTTGCCGTAGTTGAACAACTTTCCGCGCATTTCAGCAGCTTGTTGCCATTCCTGAGCTGATATGGTATTGCCATCGATTTCACCGATGGTGCTGTTACCTCCTCCGAACATTGCCATAACAGCATCGTAAGGAATAAGGAATCCGAGAATACCGATACCTACCATTGCCAGGAGCAACCAACTCTGCCTCCTGATTTTTTCAATCATTGCCATAACTCAAATGGAGCTTTAAATTTTGGGGGTGCGAATATCGGAATTAAACGGCAATCCTGCATGTTCCGGAGGGGAATTCTGCAATGTCTTGCGGGAAAGGACAAACCGACAGGGGGGGAAGGGTGAAAATGTTCAGGCTAAATGGCTATTATTCAATAGCTAACATTAATCCTGAATCAAAACCCTGATTAGTTCGATCCGGGTTTCAGAAACCTTGATGGGTTTGAAAATGAAGCCTTCGTATGCGATTTCATAGTTTTCCTCAGGGATATCTCCATGCAAATGGAGCACAAGTCCGCCCAGGGTATCGTAATTCTCCTCGTCTTCGGGAAGTCCTAAGCCGTACTTGTCATTCAGGTGGTCAATGTCGAGACGGGCCGAGAATTCAAATTCCTTGTCGCTGATTTTCACCTCAGTAAGCTGCTCACCATCGTGTTCGTCTTCGATCTCGCCGATAATTTCTTCCACCACATCTTCCATGGTGATGATGCCGGCTGTTCCACCGAACTCGTCTACAACAACGGCAACATTCTTCTTTTGCTTGATAAAAAGCTCCAGAATTTCGTTGGCCGGCATCGGCTCGGCAATGATCGCTACCGGACGCAGGACACTCTGAATGGTGGCAGGGCGGTTGAAAAGATCAAAGGAGTGCACATACCCTATAAGGTGATCAATGCTGTCGCGATAGATGAGGATTTTGGAAAGGCGGGTATTTACAAATTGCTGACTCAGTGTCTGGATGTCTTCACGCACATCCACTGCCACTATTTCATTCCGCGGTACCATGCAGTCGCGAGCCTTTACTTTCCGGAACTCCAGGGCATTCTGAAAGATCTGAATTTCATGGTCCATATCCATGAACCTGTCTACACTTCCTGTGGCTTCCTGAACGTAGTGGTCAAGGTCTGTACGTCCGAAAACGTAAATCTCGTCCTTGGCCTTCTCGCCGCTCATAAGCCTGAGAACAAGTCCTGCGAGGAAATTCATCACCCATGCGAACACCCAGAACAGGACGTACCAAATCATCAGCGGCACGGCAAACATGTTCAGCCAGCGGTTTGGGCTTATACTGAAAATGGACTTGGGAAGAAACTCGCCGAAGATCAATACAATGACGGTTGAGAGGATGGCCTGCAACATGGCTTCACCATAAAGACCCAGCCAGAGACTTAAAGACGGCAGGTGTTGATCCAGTATGAAGGTAAATACATCTCCGATGTACAATCCGAAAATTACCAGAACGGCGTTGTTGCCGACCAGCATGGTGGCAATGAACATAGGCTGGTTCTTCACGAAATGCCCGATGATGGCCGATCCGAATACACCCTGCTTCCGGTCGAGCTCTATTTTCAGCTTGTTCGCCGTAATGAAGGCGATTTCAAGACCGCTGCTGAGGGCAGAGAT
>JBEAZL010000016.1:0-4012 GCA_041170085.1 Bacteroidota bacterium | reverse complement strand
CCCGGTTCCCGAGCACCAGATGCTTCCCGGTTGTGCTGTGAAGCAGCTTTCTGATTTCATTGGCCTGGCTGTGCGTGTATTCGGATCCGAGCAGATGGTGCAAAATGACATCCGGGGCTGCACATTGGATAAGTTCATTTATGGGGATTACCAGAGTCTGACCTTCTGAGATAACATGACTCTTTGCCCATGATGTACACCAGGCCTCTGCAGCTGAAGCGTATTGGCCCAACAGATTAACATAATCAGAAATATGCCTGACCGATTGCGGATTGACCTGCTCAAGGTTAGGAATAACCTTATGTCTGATCAGGTTTCTCGTATAGATGTCTTTGTCGTTAGACGAATCATGCCGAAACGGAACACCGGCATTTCTTGCTTCTGACTCGATTTCTGTTCTGGAAAACTCCAGCAGGGGCCTGATTACATCGCCATTGAGCGCAGACATTCCCATGGCACCTTTCAAACCTGTTCCGCGGGCAAGATGGTGCAGCACGGTTTCAGCCTGATCGTTCATGTGATGGGCAACAGCAATGGCTTTGGCGTCCAGCTCATGTCTGAGTTGCCTGAACCATTCGTAACGGGCCTTTCGGGCTGTTTCCTGTATTCCTCCCTCATTTTCAACGGAGGCATGTAGCACCCTGTATTCAATGCCATTTGTATGACACCAGTCGCGAACAAATTTTTCATCTGCGTCGCTCTCTTCGCCTCTGAGATGATAATTGACATGAGCCGCAATCACGGTGACCCCGGATTTGATGAGAAGATGGGTGAGTACCATGCTGTCGCAGCCGCCACTGAGCCCAACGATGAGCGTATCTCCGGGAGAGAACAGTTGGTTCCGTCCGGCGTATTCCTGAAATCTGTTGAGCATGGACTCCACACGACAAAGATGCTTCAGGTGAGGCAATGGAAGTAGCCACTTTTGAATTCTGTTTGGTACCATTTGACCTGCTCATGTTAGCTTTGGGGCGAGATGTTTCTGGAAAGCCACACCAATCGGGATAAGAAGCAAGGCTGGATCGAGGTGATCTGCGGTTCAATGTTCTCGGGAAAAACCGAAGAGCTGATCCGCCGGATGCGCCGCGCCGAGTTCGCCCGCATGAGTGTGGAAATCTTTAAGCCGAAACTGGATGTGAGGTATAGCGAAGAGGAGGTTGTCAGTCATGACCAGTCCTCCATTCGCTCAACACCCGTTGAACATTCTTCTCAGATCCTGCTGCTGTCTGCAGGTGTTGAGGTGGTTGGCATTGACGAGGCTCAGTTCTTTGACGATGGACTGCCTGAAGTATGCAACCAGCTCGCCAATCAGGGCATAAGGGTAATCATTGCAGGACTGGATATGGATTTTCAGGGCAAGCCTTTTGGTCCTATGCCTCATCTCCTCGCGATCGCGGAATTTGTGACCAAGGTTCACGCGATCTGCATGCACACAGGCAATCTCGCCAATTACAGCTACAGGCTCTCTGAAGGGGATAAGCTGGTTCATCTTGGCGAGAAGGAGAGCTACATCCCGCTTTCCCGCGAAGCTTTTAACGAGGCCATGGAGAACAGAAAGAAGGGCGAGAATGGCTAAGTATAGTTCAGCAGAGTTATGTGACATCACTGGCGGGCAACAGCTCCTTCAGGATGATAATATTACGGTTACGCGTCTTGTCACCGATAGTCGCAAACTAAGTCTATCGGATGGCAGCATGTTTGTGGCCATTGCAGGTGAGCGACACGACGGTCATCTCTTTATCGGTTCCCTTTACAAGGCCGGAGTTCGTGCATTCCTGGTTGAGCGGGAAATTGATGTCTCGACATTATCGGGTAGCGCAGTAATCATGGTCGACTCAACGATCAGGGCGCTTCAGAAACTTGCGGCTCATCATAGAAGCTCGTTTGAATTTCCGGTCATCGCTATTACGGGAAGCAACGGAAAAACCATTGTAAAGGAATGGTTGAATAATCTCCTGGCAGGTGATTATGTAATCTGCCGCAGCCCGAGAAGTTACAATTCTCAGGTGGGCGTTCCGCTTTCTGTGTGGAATATGGATTCGCGTCATACCCTTGGAATATTTGAAGCGGGTATTTCGATGCCGGGCGAGATGGATAATCTTGCCAAAGTGATTCAGTCTGATCTGGGTGTCATGACCAACATCAGCGATGCACACAGAGAAAACTTCGCTTCAAGATTTGCCATTGCAAAGGAGAAGGTGAAGCTCTTCAGTGGTTGTTCGAGAATCATATGGTGTGCTGATTATCCTGAGCTTACAGAGGCTTTCGGACATTCATCGTTTGAGGATAAGGAAATGATCACCTGGGGAATTGCGGTTCCGGGTCACAAAAGAACTTTCGGCATAGTCCGAAAGACAGTGGAAGGTGGTTATACCCACGTTGAAGCAAGCTGGAAGGGTAAGCCGGTTCACTTTTCAATGGTCTTTGCAGATCCGGCATCAGTCGAGAATGCGGTTACGTGTATTGTTACTTTGCTTACTCTGGGCTATAGTCAGGCTGATATTCAGGAACGCCTGAGTCGTCTTGCCCCGGTTCAGATGCGTCTGGAGGTACTTGACGGAGTTAATCACAGCACCCTGATCAATGACTCATATTCCAGTGATATTCATTCGCTCGACATCGCCCTGGATTTTCTGAAGTCAAATGATGGAGGAAAGTCAAGGGTGGTCATCCTTTCGGATATGTTGCAGACGGGGTTGATGGATCATGAATTGTATTCGGAAGTGAACAGGATGCTGGAGGCGAGGTTGGTGGAGAAGGTGTATTGTATTGGTTCATCCATTGCTGACTCTGCCGAGGTGTTTTCCGTACCTGCAAAATTCTATCCTGCCGTTCAGGATTTTATCCGTGAATTTGATCTGCGGGAGATATCTCAAAGGGCTGTGCTCATTAAGGGTGCAAGGTCATACAGGTTTGAACGCATCACAGAATTCCTGCAGGAAAAGTCTCATGATACACGTCTGGAAGTGGATCTGGGAGCATTGGTGCACAACCTGAATTATTTCAGAGCCCGATTGAGTGAGTCGACCAGGCTCATGGTCATGGTGAAGGCATTCGGTTATGGAAGTGGAGCGCGGGAGATTGCTTCTATCCTGCAGTTCAGTAATGTTGATTATCTGGCGGTTGCATACACCGACGAAGGTGTAGAGCTGCGCAAGGCGGGCATCTCCATTCCTGTGATGGTGATGAATCCGGAGGCCGGAAGTCTTGCCACACTCATCAGATATCGCCTGGAACCGGAGCTATATAGTCTCAGAACAGTCAGGGAATTCCTTCATGAACTTGCATATCATCAGGAGGAAGAAGCCTATCCTGTGCATATCAAGATAGATTCCGGAATGCATCGCCTTGGCTTTGTGGAGGAAGATCTTAAGGAGTTGCTGGCTATTCTTAAGCGTGAAACCATTATTCGCGTGGCATCGGTTTTTACTCATTTGTCTTCCAGCGAGAACCCCGAACACGATTCATTTACCCGTCATCAGTTGTCGGTATTTGAAGGTGCATGCAGCAAGATTCAAAAGGCTACCGGAGGAACATTTCTCAGACATGCCCTTAATACCGGAGGTATCCAAAGGTTTCCGGACGCTCAGTACGACATGGTTCGCCTGGGTATTGGATTGTATGGTGTATCATCGGAGCCCTCCGAACAAGCGGCATTGAGACCAGTAAGTACCTTCCTGAGCCATATCTCACAGATTAAGACGATTGAAAAGGGAGATATCGTTGGTTATGGCATGAGCTATCAGGCCACGGAGACAAGGCGTATAGCCGTAGTTCCCGTCGGATATGCTGATGGGTTGAGAAGATCGCTCAGCAACGGAAAAGGATTTCTGATGGTCAGGGGACAGCGCGCACCCATTCTGGGCCGGGTATGTATGGATATGACGATGATTGATATATCAAACATTGATTGTTCCGAGGGAGATACAGTGGAAATATTTGGCCCGTCATTGGCATTATCGGAGTTTGCAACGATGTCTGAAACTATTGCCTACGAGGTATTGACGAGTAT
>JBEAZL010000015.1:0-2584 GCA_041170085.1 Bacteroidota bacterium | reverse complement strand
GCATCATCTGCCAGATCAGATACGGTTGTTGTGAGCATTTTGATGGTTTGCTGATCAACTTTTTTCAATGTCAGTTTTTCATCCTCACTGCGCGACTTTTTGTGATGCGCTTTGCCGGATTTCGATTCAACTGTCCTGCTGTCATCGAGAATTTCTATGTAGATAAACTTATCACAGGCAACAATGAACGGATCGGGTGTTTTCTTCTCGCCCATCCCCAATACCATCATTCCGGACTCCCGCAAACGGGTGGCAAGACGAGTAAAATCGCTGTCGCTTGAAACGATACAAAATCCATCCACTTTACCACTGTACAGTATGTCCATGGCATCAATGATCATGGCGCTGTCTGTGGAATTCTTACCTGTAGTATATCCATATTGCTGGATAGGTGTAATGGCGTGTTCCAGAAGCTGGTTCTTCCAACGGTTCAGGTTGGGCTTTGTCCAGTCTCCATATATTCTTTTAAAGGTTGGTGTTCCATATTTGGCAATTTCCTCCAGCATATTCTTGATGGGGGCGGATGGAATATTATCGGCGTCAATAAGGACGGCCAGTCTTGATTCTTTCATTTAATTTTTTAATTCGAAGGGTAAAATATGTATCCCGCTTATGTCAGATTGGTAGCGCAGGAACATTAATAGACTTCCGTAAAGATAACACATTTTAATCCATTGGCTCCGCAATTAACGATTCTGTGATCCAACCATTCGTCATTTTTTTGCCGGAATGGACAACATTGCAGGTTAGACTTGTTCTTCAAAAGTTCAGTTTTCTAAAGTAAATACTAGCAACATGAACAGAATACTAAAACTGGAAGAACTGGTATTGTTTATCATCTCTCTTTACCTCTTCTGGCAAACAAATCTTTCACTGTGGTGCATGGCAGGATTCCTGCTATCGGACATTGGAATGATTGGCTATCTGGTGAATAATAAGTCAGGCGCATGGATGTACAACCTTTTTCACCACAGAGGAATCGCTGCCATCATCCTGCTAACAGGTTGGCAGGGCGAGATTGAGTGGTTGTACATCGCCGGGCTGTTCATGTTCGGTCATATTGCCATGGACCGGTTGTTCGGTTACGGACTGAAATACCATGATAGTTTCCATCACACACATCTGGGTTGGATAGGAAAAAAACAAGAGTAAAAGGATTCAGAATTTACCGTAGAAATTTTCTGATCGCGATGTGCGCATAGCCCATCGATGTTGCAGATATATATGGCATGATAAGACAGACATCTGACTGCCCATCATTACTGAACTGCTTTCTTAACCCAGGAATTAAAACTCGGCGTTGAGCGGTGTACGCGGAAACGGTATGACATCGCGAATGTTGGTCATTCCGGTCACGAACATCACCAGTCGTTCGAATCCAAGACCAAATCCGGCATGCACACATGTACCAAACTTGCGTGTTTCGAGATACCACCAGATACTCTCCATCGGAATATTGAACTGCTCGCACTTCTTGACAAGAACATCATAGCGCTCCTCTCTTTGGCTTCCGCCTATGATCTCACCAATACCGGGAACCAGAATATCCATGGCTGCTACAGTCTTGTTGTCCTCATTGAGACGCATGTAAAATGCCTTGATTGCTGCAGGATATCCGGTGATAATAACTGGTCTCCTGAAGTGTTTCTCGACGAGATAACGCTCATGCTCACTCTGGAGATCAATCCCCCACTCCACAGGATACTTGAACTTCTTCTTCTTGTAATGAGGTGATTCCATGAGCAGATCTATTGCCTCAGTGTATGAGATACGTTCGAACGGATTGTTCACCACCATCTCCAGTCGTTCCATCAGAGGCATGGCCTGGCGCTCTTCAACGGGCTTAAGTTTATCCTCGTTCGTCTCACGTTCCTGAAGAAATGCGAGATCATCCTTTCCGACTTCCATCGCATAGCGAATGCAATGCTTGAGAAAATCTTCGGCAAGATCCTGATTGGCCACAATATCATTGAACGCAACCTCCGGCTCGATCATCCAGAATTCAGCCAGGTGTCTGCTCGTATTGCTGTTCTCCGCACGGAATGTTGGGCCGAATGTGTAAACCTTTCCCAATGCGAGAGCTGCAAGTTCGGCCTCAAGCTGTCCACTCACTGTGAGGTGAGTTTCCTTGCCAAAAAAATCCTCTTCGTTATTGATCTTTCCCTTAGAGGCAATCTCCGGGAGGTTCAGCGTTGTTACGCGAAACATCTCACCTGCACCTTCAGCATCACTGCCTGTAATGATGGGAGAATGCAGATAGAAAAAACCGTGCTTGTTGAAGTAATCGTGGATAGCGAATGCGAGATGATGACGCAGTCTGAAAACCGCACCGAAAGTATTCGTGCGGAAGCGAAGATGAGCCTTCTCACGGAGAAAGTCCAGCGTATGACGCTTCATCTGTATAGGAAACTCGTTCGGATCGCAATCCCCCAGGATTTCCAGTGTGTCGCAATGCAGTTCAATTGCCTGACCCTTGCCCTGCGATGGCTGCAGAATACCTGTGGCCGAAACAGAGGTACCTGTATTGATCCTGCGAAGAGTCTCCTCAGGAAACTGATCAAGCCTGATCACAAGCTGCAGGGTG
>JBEAZL010000014.1:0-4164 GCA_041170085.1 Bacteroidota bacterium | reverse complement strand
TGATTGAACTGCAACCACGATTCATTGTAGAACATGATCCAGGCCAGCGCCGCTATGCGAAGAGCATTCATAAAATGCAACAGCAGAATTCCCGCAGGTATGTACCACAACCGATGCTTCCACCGGCCTGGAAATGAAATGATGAATACAGCAAACAGTGCAAACAATACGATGCCATCACACGGCGAACCTATTGTAACACCACGCGAGCCTTCGATTCCGACATGATGATGAAATGAGCCATCGCCAAAATCCACAACCTGAAAACCGAGTATGGTAAGTATTCCGTCCGCGATCCTGCACGCTGAATCGATCACCCATTCATCGAAACCTGAATGTTCCTTCAGATAGAACTCATAAAGGAAATACCAGATCAGGTAAATACCCGAACTGCGGAAAATAAAACGAAAGAAAGGATTTGAGAGAAACTGCTTCAGCATGAAGCTTACTTCCTTCTGCCTATATCGTATGCCTTCTTGCCACCATAAAGCAAACCTGCACCGATAAGGAAACTCACACCGCCGTCAATAGGACAAACAGGACCAAAAGGACCACCACAGGGAGGACTACCACCTGCGGGAGGATCGGGCTGAGCCCAAACATCACTGGCAACAAATGTTGTTGCAACTATGGCGACCAATATCAAAAACTTCTTCATGTCGATGGTGGCGGTGTTTCATGGCAAAAGTAATAAAATACCATCCCATTCCACCAAAGCCATTTTTTTTCGGGGTGTGCCCTCGTAATGATTGCGTATAGAGCGGCATTCCAGGCAATGACGCACAGATGAATTCATGATCGCACACCAACCCGACTTGATGGTCGCGAAATGGAAAGTATTATCCCAAATAATGATTGGGTTGATGTGCCTTTAACCTTACCCAGGACCAAAGCACCGGCCACAGTCTATTTTTCCGTAGGTTTGCCGCTTGTCACACCCGATTCATGGCTGAACTCAAATCAAGTTTTCTGGATGCCGAGGATATGAGGCCGGTATTCAAGTTCATTGGAAAGAACTGGTACCTGATCTTTATATTCCCTGTTATCGCCTTCTTCGTGGCGTGGTTTTACACCCATAGCCTTCCCGATGTTTACGCAGCCAAAAGCGAAATCCTTTTAAAATCTTCGGAGACATACGACTATCAGAGTCAGATATACAGCAACCTGGGATATTACTCTTTGCTGCAGGATGTGACCAACCAAAAACGGATTCTGGCTTCCTATGACCTGATCTCAGACGCGCTGAAAAAACTTGATTACACGCAGACATACTACCTGGTGGGAAGGGTCAAGACAATGCAGGTCGACGGATTTCAGGCACTGCACATAGAGTGTGACTGGCGCAGACTCAACGATGCGCTGTTCAATGTTCCATTCAACATTAAGGTCAACGACATGGATACATACACCCTGTCCTATGACCTCAATGAAAAGCGCAATTCACAGACCTTCGCTTTCAACGATACCATTGAAGATACCAACTTCGTTCTCTGTGTTCACAAAACGAAGTCGTTCACCGAAGAGGCCCTGATGAGTATCAAAGGACTCGATTATCAATTCCAGGTGCATCACCCGGAATATCTCGTGAATAAATACAAACGTGCGTTACAAATTGAGAATGTTGAATACACCAGTATTCTCTCTATTCAATGCAGTGATGAACTTTATTTCAGGGCTAAACAATTTCTCGACACTCTGGCCAAGGTGTACATTGATTACACGCTGGAAAATCAGATCCTGATCAATGAAAACACCCAGTCTTATATCGACAAGCAGCTCGATGAGATTGTGCTGATCATCGATTCTCTGGAACGATCGATGGAACTTTTCAAGGACACCAGAAAAATCCTTGACTTATCAAAGGAACAGGATGCTGCGTTTGATGCATTGAAAAATGCGGATATAGAACGGAGTCGTCTTGAACTGAAAATGGATGCACTTGGTGCTCTTGAAGAATTCCTCTACACCGAGCGTTCCAAGGCCACCATACCTCCCATGAATTATCTTGAAGAGGATGACATCACGCTTCGTGAACAAGTGAATGAATTGTTTCGCCTCAAGTTGCAGAGAGCAAATATGTCGGTGGATTTGAAAGATGCGAATACGCAGATGATGAAGATCGATTCGACAATCGCCACTGTCAAGAACAGCATTTTCAAATACACCCGTGACACGAAGAATGCCATCAGACAGCGGATTGGCGACATCGATGATCAGATACGTGGTCTTGAATCCAAACTTGCCGGCATCCCGAAGTCTGAGCGGGATCTGATGAGCATTGAACGCAAGCTGAACGTAAACGAAGAGTTATATACATTCCTGCTCGAGAAGAAAGCGAACACCGTCATTGCACGTGCAGCCATCATCCCGCAAACAAGCGTAATCGAATCTGCGCGGGGAATGGGAATAGTGGGACCCAACAAGAAACAAACGATCTACCTCTCCATGGCCATCGGTGTTTTGCTGGCCATTCTTGTCGGTGTTGTCCGGCTCATTTTCTTTGAGCGCATTGAGAACACACGCGAACTGAAATCACTTTCGAAGATTCCGGTGTTGGGTGGAATACCCAATTATGCAGAAGTGGATCACGAACCCATTGTGATTGCTGCCTCTCCGCGTTCTAACGTTTCGGAGGCTTTCCGATCCGTCCGAACGAATCTTCAGTACATGCTTCAGGGGGATGGTCCCAAGATTATTCTGGTCACCTCATTGCATCCCGGTGAAGGTAAATCATTCACGTCCGCCAACCTGTCGGCCGTTTTTGCCAAAGCGGGCAAGAAGGTGATGCTGCTTGACTTTGACATGCACAAACCCAAAGTGCACAAAACATTCCGAATAGAAAACGTTTCAGGAACATCATCATATCTCATCGGACGAACATCATACAAAGACAGTGTGATTACTTCACCCATTGAGAATCTCGACATCATGACTGCAGGCCCGATTCCTCCGAATGCGTCGGAGCTGGTGCTGAACAGCCGGGTTGATATGCTTTTTGAATCCTTGAAGAAGGAATATGATTTTATCGTTGTCGATACTCCTCCACTCTTGCTGATCAGCGATTCACTTGTATTGCTGAGCAAGGTTGATATTGGAATATTCGTAATGAATACGGAGAAAGCAACCAAGTCCGGAGTAAAGCATCTTGAAGATGTGCTTTCTCAAAATCGCTTATCAAACAACGGTTTGTTGCTGAACAACATCAAGCAGAAACGCTGGAAGTATTACTACGGTAAGTATGCCTACCGATACGGATATGGCTACGGATATGGTTATGGATATGGTTACGGCTATGGTTCAGGATACTCGTATGGCGAAGGATATCTTGACGACACATCCAAAAAGAAAACCAGAAAGAAATCAAACGGATCAGGATCCGGCAAAGCCTGATAACACTGCCTGGCTATGATTTCAGTTATCATTACTACATATAACTACTCTCAATATGTTGAAAGGGCTATCAGGAGTGCCCTTGAGCAGTCGCTATCCCGCGATGCCTATGAAGTGATTGTGGTCGATGATGCCAGTACTGACAATACCAGACAAGTTCTCGAAGCATATACGGATGTTCTGAGAATTTTTCACCTTGAAGAGAACATTGGCCTCGCCGGTGCGCGCAATTTTGGAATACGTCAATCAAGAGGTCAATTCATTCTTTTTATTGATGCGGATGATTATATCCATCGCGATCTTCTCAAAGTGCAGAAACTTTTTCTGGAAGAGAACAACACGATTGATGCAGTGAGTTCTGATTACTGGCTTGTGGACGAAAAAGGCACTCACCTGAAACACGTTTCTGCTGAAGAATTTCCCATCGCCTGCGGTATCATGTTCCGCAAAGATTATCTGCATAGCGTAGGGCTGTACGACGAGTCTTTCCGGGCCAGAGAGGAAGAAGATCTTCGCATACGGTGGACATCTAAATACAATGTCTATAATCTCATCGTGCCCTTGTACCGCTACCGGATGCACGATAATAATCTGACCAAGAACAACGAAGAGATGATTAAGTACGCACATCATCTTCATCAAAAGCATAACAATGGCCATTGAACGTATCGAAGGTGAGAAAGTGGTGTTGAGACCGGCCACCATGGAAGATGCCGGTGAAACCTATCTGAAATGGCTGAACGATCCCGAGGTCACAAAATCACTGGAAAACGT
>JBEAZL010000013.1:0-3119 GCA_041170085.1 Bacteroidota bacterium | reverse complement strand
TGGAGTCACAAGGCCATACTGTGGTGCGTTTTATCGCCGGGGGAGAGGAGGCCTGGGATATCGGACGAATCAGGGCTCTCAACCCATGGTACAAGAAATGGCTGCGTGCCGTGATACCAGTTAAGATTTGGCAAACGATAAAAGACTGGCAGCTTCTCAGGTTTGACAGACAAAATTGCGCAAAGCTGGATGTTCTGATCAGAGAGCATAAACCGGATGTCATTTATGAGCGGGGTTATTATCTCATGACTTCAGGAGTCGCAATGGCGCAAAGGCATGCCATCCCTCACATGATGGAGATGAATGCCCCTTATCCGGAAGAGAAGGTGGATTTCGAAGGATCCTCTATGTACTTGTCGGGAGCAGAAAGAGCTGAACATATTCAGTTCGCATCGACAGATCATGTGTTTGTTGTTTCAAGTGCTTTGAAATCGCATTTCGAATCGAAGTATCCGAACCACGCCCATAAACTTGTGGTGACGCCGAACGCAATCAATCTTGCACGCGCCAAATCGGATCCCGAATTGCGTGAACGGCTCAGACACAAACTTGGCCTTGAAGAAGTTGATTATGTCATTGGTTTCGTCGGATCCATTTTTCGTTATCATGGTGTGGACAGACTTCTGAAGGATTTTGCCCGACTCACCCGGTCATCCCGTGATCGGAAGTTCAAAATGATTATCGTGGGCGATGGCGCTGTGCTGGAAGATCTCCGGAGACAGGCTGTGGATCTTGATATCAATAGTCTCGTTACATTTTGTGGCAATGTGCCTCATGAGGAAGTATATACCTACATCGATGTCATGGATATCGCTGTTATGGCGAGAAGTAACTGGTACGGTTCGCCTGTGAAAGTTTTTGAATATGGTGCCATGAAAAAGGCAATCATAGCGCCGGATAATATCCCGTTGAGGGATGTAATGGTTAACAGAGAAGACGGAATTCTGGTTGGCAACGGAGAGCATGAGGTTTTTGAGGCTATGAATTTTTTCATTGCTCATCCGGATAAGATGTCAGAATTCGCTGACTCCTTTCACAGAAAGGTGATTCGGGAACATACATGGAACCACGTGGCGGAAAAGATTATAACCGCTACGCGGCAGGTAATCGATCAGAGAAAACCACTTGAAGGGTTTGGGCTGGAATGGGGAAGGGACGTTCTGGTGCTTCGCACGGACTTCAGACATCACGGAAGAAACAGCGGATACAAACAGATTCTGAAGTATATCAGGCCGTCTTATACCCTCGGTCTTGTTGAGGGAGATAATGCCATTTACGGAAAGCTTAAACTGAAATACCAGTGGTTGTTTGAGAGGGATATCAAAAAATTCTTACCTGATGTGGATCTCATACACATCATGTATGCTGAAGATTATCTGCGATTTGCGCCAGGACTATATCCCCGTATTCCGGTGGTTGCGACATTTCACCAGCCTGCTGATACGCTCAGAATCGAGATTACGTCGGGAGCTACCCGCGGCAGACTCGGACAGATAACGCATTGGCTGAGCAGGTCAAGGTTCAGGAAACTCGCTGCAGCCATAGTGACTGAAGAGAGCCAGAAGAGTGTACTCGCAAAAGTGATGGATCCGGAAAAGATCCATGTGATTCCGCTTGGGGTGCATCTTGCCCAATACCATGAAAAGTTTCACCAGTTAATGAAGGAAGATCTTCATTCCGGCGACCCACAGATTATTACTGTCGGCAACTGGCTGCGGGATTGGCCTTTCTATGCCGAAGTAGTTGCGAGATGTGCAGAAGAAAAGCCTCAGTGGAAATTTCATCTGGTCAATCGCAAGCTTCCCGCTGAAGTATCTGGTGTGCTCAGTAAACTGAAAAATCTGGTGATTCACCAGAATGTGGATGACGACAAGCTGAAGGAATTACTGTTCTCTGCCCGATGCCATTTCCTTCCGGTTACTGCTGCTTCCGGTAACAATGCACTGATGGAAGGCCTGGCCATGGGGTGTCCGGTTGTCATGACTGATGTGGTAAGTCAAAAGTTTCCGCTGATTTCCGAATCACTGAAATTGTACAGACCTGGTGATGCAGACCAGGCCATTGAGTTGATAGATAGTTACTGTGCCCTTGATAAAGATGCCTTCGCAATCTTAAAACAGAATACCTTCGCGATGTCGCTGCCCTATGATTGGGCTGAAATTGCAAGGCAGACAATGGATGTCTATAGAGAATTAGTGAAATGAAAATTGCCGTATTTGGTCTGGGTTATGTTGGCGTGGTAAATCTCGCCTGTCTCTCTCATCTGGGCCATGAAATGTGGGGTTGTGATATCAAATCCCAGAAAGTTGATTCTGTGAAGGCGGGACGAAGTCCCATCTTCGAACCGCGTGTGGCAGAAATGCTCGAAGAAGCGCTGAACAAAGGCCTCCTCTTCGCTTCTTCTGATGCGATGGAGGTGGTGAGCAAAACGGATATGGCGCTCATCTGTGTGGGCACACCCAGTCGTTCTGACGGAACTGTAAATCTTGATTTCGCTTTAAATACTGCCAGCGAGATTGCTCGTTGTCTGAAAGCACTGAATAAATCATACGATGTAGTGTTTCGGAGTACCATACCTCCGGGAACTGTCGAGAATTCCTTTATTCCGGTATTCAAAAAGGAACTCGGTCATGATTTTAGCAGGGTGAACATTTCATTTTTGCCTGAGTTCCTGCGGGAAGGCTCTGCTGTCAAGGATTTCTTTCAATGTTCCCGCATCGTAATCGGATGCAACTCCGGCGAACCGGCAGCACTGAAAGAAGTATTCGGTTATAGCGCAGACATTCCTCTGGTATTTACCGATCTGCGCACCGCGGAGTTTGTGAAATATGTAGACAATGCATTTCACGCTGCAAAGATTGCATTTGTGAATGAAGCATACTCGGTTGGATCGGCATACGATGTCGACATTGAAACTGCCAACAGAATCTTCCTCATGGATAAGCACCTGAATGTCGCAGAAACTTATCTGAGACCAGGTCTGCCGTTTGGAGGTTCGTGCCTGCCAAAGGATATGAGGGCAATCACACATCTCGCTGATAAGGCAAATGTTGAAGTACCGGTGCTGCGAAGCATTCTGGAGAGCAACATGAAAGGCCTTCGCAATCTTGTGACACGCG
>JBEAZL010000012.1:0-5343 GCA_041170085.1 Bacteroidota bacterium | reverse complement strand
ACCTCAAGCTCTGATGTGGTCGCACTTAAATGGGAAATTGAAGATTCTGTCATTGAGGATGTATTTAACCCAACATATGTTTTCACAGAGGTAGGTTATTTCCCTGCTAAACTGATTGTTTGGAATCAGGCTGGTTGCACGGATACTACGCTGAGGAATGTTGAAGTGAAGCCACTGTACGAGATTGTCGTTCCCAATGGATTTACGCCGACAGACATGGTTGGCGGATACTATGATCCGACAAGTACCAACAACAACATTTTCTATCCGTTTGCTGATTATGTAGACAAGTTCAGGATGTCCATTTTCAACCGTTGGGGTGAGCTCGTTTTTGAGACGGAAGACCTCGCTTATGGTTGGGATGGATACTACAGAGGTGTTCCTTGTCAGCAGGATGTTTATGTATACAAAATTGAAGTCACTTTCCTCGACGGTTTCCGATTGACAAAGGTTGGTGATGTAACCCTATTCCGATGAAGCACGCACTTTGCACCCTATCAATGCTGCTTGCTCTTGTGTATGGAATGCATGCGCAGGATATCCAGTATTCTCAGTCGTACAGCAACCCGCTGTTTCTGAATCCCGCTTTTGCCGGGACGGCTGAAACGACAAGATTTATCATGAACAGCCGCCTTCAGTGGCCGGGAATTGGAAACCCTTACAGATCTTATGGAGTAGGGGCCGACACCTACTTGTGGAAAATGAACAGTGGTCTGGGTGTGTCCTTTGTCAGAGATGTCGCAGGTACACATCGTATGAGCAACTCTGTGGTCAACCTCGCATACAGCCAGCATATCCGCACGGGGTACAGATCAACACTGACCATGGGTGTGCAGGTGGGCTTTGGCCAAAGGAGCTTTCAGACAGACAGATTGTTGTTCGCAGATCAGGTAATCAATGAATCTGCTGTGAGCCTCGATGCTCCGCAGCTAGCTCCAAACGTGACCTATTCCGATCTTTCCATTGGGGGTTTGTTCTTTATGAGGCAATTCTGGGTTGGTGCTGCCATGTTTCACATCAATCAGCCTAATCAGTCTTTCATGTCTGGTGTGGAAGGATTGTCGCGCAGGTTCACACTGCACGGTGGCTGGAACGTTCCGTCAGCACAGTTCAAGAACAGCAGAAACAACAAGGAGTTGAAGCTGCTCTTCAACTATAAGGCACAGCGTGAATGGGACCAGCTCGATCTCGGCGGATACTATTCTGCCATGGGCGTACACTTCGGATTGTGGTACCGCGGTTTGCCTTTCAAGGCGTATGCGCCGGGCTATACCAACCAGGAATCACTTGTTTTTCTCATCGGCTATGAGACAGAGAAGGGTCACACTTTTGGATATAGCTATGACTATACGCTGAGCAGACTCGCAGGATTCTCTGCAGGCGCACACGAGGTGTCCATGAAGGTTCAGCTCAAGAGCAAGAAGAGAAAACCTAAGCGCAGGATAGTGCCTTGCGCCAAGTTTTGATTACAACGTCCCTCTCAGTTCCTGCTCGCGTTCTATAGCTTCGAACAACGCTTTGAAGTTTCCTTTACCGAAGCTCTTCGCACCCTTTCTCTGAATGATTTCAAAGAACATGGTGGGGCGATCGAGAACGGGTTTGGTAAACAGCTGAAGCAGGTATCCTTCATCATCACGGTCGATCAGGATGCCGAGTTCTTTCAGCGGGGCAAGATCCTCATCAATATGTCCAACACGATCCAGAACAGTGTCGTAGTATGATGGCGGAACGTACAGAAAATCTACGCCGCGGTTTTTCAGCTCTGTTACCGTCTCAATGATATTGTCGGTGGCTACGGCAATGTGCTGCACGCCTGCACCATTGTAGAAGTCGATGTACTCTTCGATCTGGGATTTCTTCTTTCCGGTGGCGGGCTCATTGATCGGGAATTTGATTCTTCCGTTTCCATTGCTCATCACCTTACTCATCAGGGCAGTGTATTCTGTGCTGATGTCTTTGTCGTCAAATGAAACCAGTTGCGCGAAGCCCATCACTTTGGCATAGAATTCAACCCACTTATTCATTTCATTCCAACCCACGTTGCCCACCATGTGGTCAACGAATTTCAGTCCCACACTCTTTGGCTTATAACCGGGATTCCATGCCTTAAAGCCGGGCATGAAGGCTCCTTTGTAGTCCTTGCGCTCAATGAAGTAATGCAGTGTCTCGCCATAAGTATGTATGGCCGACATCACCACCTTGCCATTCGCATCTTCGACAGTTTTTGGCGCGAAGTATGACTGGCCTCCGCGACTCGTGGTTTCGTTCCAGCTTTTGGTCGCGTCGTCAACCCAAAGGGCAATCACCTTTACACCATCACCGTGTTTGTTGATGTGTTCATTGATTTCACCGCCCGGTGTGAGGGGAGAAGTGAGCACGAGACGAATTTTATCCTGCTCAAGCACGTACGACACGCGGTCTTTTTGACCAGTTTCGAGTCCTGCATAGGCAAGCGGCTGAAACCCCCATGCGCTCATGTAATAATGCGCGGCCTGTTTGGCATTACCAACGTAGAGTTCAACGTAATCAGTACCGAGCAATGGAAGAAAGTCTTCTGCTTCCGGAACGATCTTTTCTAATGCGAGTGATGATGTGTCTGTATTCATGGTAATGTGCTAATGTGGTGATGTGCTAATGTGCTTGGGAGTATCATTTTGAAAAACAAATATTTGTTTAACTTAAAATTCATTACTTCTTTGGGCATTTTTTTTGGCGGTGCTAATAATACTCGAAAGTAACTTTTTCAATGGCAAGGTGTCGGACATGATTGTTCCGGGGTTAGGATAGCTAGGGCTATCCTTGCAGAGGTTTAGCCAGAATTCAGCCTCTTGCAGTTCTTTGCTCGCAATTTTCAGTTTATGGATAAAGTCTGCCCGACTTTCTGAGTGTTGTGACTCAATCACGTTTGCTGCTACAGAGGTGGCGCTTTTAAGGAACTGATGCGAGATAACAAACTTTTTGTTTGATTCAAGCAGCTCTGAAAACCGAACGGCCTTCAGTGCAAACTCATATGACATCCGAACCAATGCATTATCACTTTTTGCGTATGACCCACCTTCCTCCATGGCCATCAAAATCACGGAAGAGGTATCACAGGCTGAGTCAGAATGCGGGTTCTCAGAGAAAGATGTGTGATATTTCGTCAGGTTATACATAATAAAATCAAGGACGTCGTCTGCTTGGCTATCTTCCTTTTTGTGATGAAATCTGCTTTACATTAACACATTACCACATTAGCAAATTAGCATTTCATTTACTCCAACCACGAAGTCTTATAGCTTCCATCCTCCAGATCAAGCGCAAGTTGCGTGAGTCGCAGCGGACGGAAGGTGTCGATCATGACGGCCAGTTCAAGGGTTTCTTTCTGTCCAATGCTGCGTTCATATGCGCCCGGGTGAGGACCGTGTGGTATTCCACCGGGGTGGAGAGATATATATCCTTTGTCCACGTGGTTTCTGCTCATGAAATCGCCATCGACATAGTATAATACTTCATCGCTGTCGATATTGCTGTGGTTGTATGGTGCAGGAATGGCTTTCGGATGGTAGTCGTACATGCGCGGGCAAAAACTGCAGATGACGAAGTTGTGTGCCTCAAAAGTCTGGTGAATCGGTGGCGGCATATGCACACGTCCCGTGATAGGTTCAAAATCGTGAATGCTGAAAATGTATGGGTAGTTATATCCATCCCATCCCGCCACGTCAAACGGATGTGATGCGTATACCACATCGTGCATCACGTTTTCCTTGCGTATCTTAATCAGGAAATCTCCGGCTTCGTCGTGTGTTTCCAGCTCCTGTGGCCTGCGAATATCCCTTTCACAGAAAGGAGAGTGTTCCAGAAGCTGACCGAATTCGTTGCGGTAGCGTTTTGGAGTGAGGATAGGGGAGAATGACTCTGTGATGAGAAGACGGTTGTCTTCGTTGTCAAATTCGATCTGGTAGATCATGCCACGGGGAACAACGATGTAGTCGCCGTAGCTGAATGTCAGATTGCCCAGCAGGGTGCGGATCTTGCCCGAACCTTTGTGCACGAAAATGACCTCATCGGCATCGGCATTCTTGTAAAAGTATACTTCCGTTCCTTTTTTGGGTGCGGCAATGGTGATGTTCAGGTCATTGTTGAACAACACAATTTTCCGGCTTTCCAGGAAATCATTTGCTGCCGGAATATTGAATCCGGCGAGCATACGCGGAGTAATGTTATGCTGGACTGCGGCCTTTGGAGCCATATTCACCGGTTCGCCAATCTGCCTGATCATGGTTGGTCGTCGGAGGTGATACAGCAACGATGACATACCATGGAATCCTTCGGTTCCGAATAGCTGTTCGTAGTGTATCCCGCCAGCTGATTTTTCGAATACAGTATGGCGCTTATGGGGAATGTTCCCAAGCTGATGATAGATCGGCATAGACTCTGTCCTTTGGTTCCGCGAAGGTATGATTTTTTAAGGTCATGGAACCGTCAGATAACCCACTCTGGGCTGTCTTATCTGAGGTAGCTTGTATTCACAAAGGATATCTCTTCAAAGCTGATGGAAGAAGCAAAAATCCTGAAGCCGTGCTTTTCGAGCAATTGCACGGTAGACGCGGATTTTGGCTCACCTTCGAAAAGTCTGTCATGGAATTCTACAAGCAACTGCCTAATGGGAACACCTGATTTCATGATAGATTCAAGCACCTCGTACTCGGATCCTTCTATATCCATCTTAAGGACGTCAATGTGGTCGTGACCTGTTTCCTGCATGATGTCCTGAAACGACTTCATCATCAGGCGCTCAACCTGATTCTTATCGACTTCCTGGTGAGATACCAGACTTCCGGAAACAGCCCTCGGATTGGCAGGCAGGTGAAATTCCATGATGCCGCTGGCACCGGGAGAGATTCCATAAGGATGCATGTGAAACCTATGATCTCTTTTCCGTGACTGAATCCATTCCAGAGACTTGGGCGTCGGATCAAATCCATGCACATGACAGCCATGCTTGCGGATGCAGGTCATGTCAAAAGTGATGTCTTTGCCGATGCCAAATGAATAGACGATGGATTCCCTGCTCAGATAATCAGGGTTTACATAAAATCCTCCGTAGGCGCTTCCATACCAGATGGCAGCTGTCTGAGCATTTGGTTTCAGGTGTTCAACCAGTTTCGGATCTGTGTTTTTGGCTAAAGTTCTTTTTCTCCGGGCGGCAATGGCATTACCCCTGATGGTGTTGAGCGTTTCACGGAGTCTGGAGATCATCTGATGTTGAGATTTCAGTGGCGAAGATCAACCGAAAATATTGAACTTTCTGCGTACCCATTGATGGCCATAAAAGGATGTCAGGTAATAGGCCAGTGTCAC
>JBEAZL010000011.1:0-7308 GCA_041170085.1 Bacteroidota bacterium | reverse complement strand
TTACAGCGAAACAGGTGCATTTGGAGTGTCTCTCACCATCACTGAAAACAATTGCACTGAGACATACACAGACACCGTGTATGTCGTTGCAGAGCCGGTCTTAAACTTTGAAATCAATAGCGCCTCAGGCTGTGTGCCTCTCGCTGTGCAGTTCGAGAACTCTTCTTCAGCCGAAACACCTTTGTTCTATTACTGGCAATTCGGTGATGGAGAAGTATCCAATGCTGAAAGTCCTTCGCACACCTACTTTTCCACGGGAAGTTTTGATGTCAGTCTGACAATCGTAACAACCTCAGGTTGCATTATTGAGATTACTGAAACAGCTGAAAATGCCATTTCAGTCTATCCGCCTCCGCAGGCAGGATTTGTCTTCGATGAGCAGAATCTCAATATTCTGGATGCCCAGGTTCAGATCACTTCAACTGCAGGTGATAATCTGGACTGCTACTACGCTACCAGCGACGGAGCTACTTATGATGATTGTGATTTCTCGCACATTTTCGGTGAGAGCGGTCAGCAGTGGATACAACAATTTGTGACGAACGAATATGGATGCTCCGATATGGTCATCGGATATGTGAACATAAATGGCTACACATTCTATGCTCCCAACTCATTCACTCCAAATCAGGATGGAATCAATGATGTCTGGATGCCGGTTTCAACAGGTGTTTCAGAATATGAACTGAAGATATACAACCGTTGGGGAGAATGTATTTTCGAGACAAAAGATCCTAAAGAGCCATGGTCAGGAAACGTTCATAACGGAGAGCACTTTGCCCCCGACGGAGTCTACCAATGGCGTGTTGTCATGAAAGACCTCCTTCTGTATCCCCACGACTTTGAAGGTCATGTTACTCTCATTCGCTGAGGGGTCTGATGGTTCACATATCCTGAAATGTTTTAGCGGCAAGGTGAACTTTTCTTTCTTCCTTTGGAAAAAGAAATAGCACACGAATGCATCCATCTTCCCGGTTTAAGTTCAGAATAGCCAAGAGCAGTATAGACGGACTTGGTCTGTATGCTCTGGAAAACATTCCGGGCAGGAGAAAAATTGGCGAGATGACCGGTGAGATCATTTCCGTTCAAAAAGGCATTGAACTATCCAAGCTAAGTCAGAGGCTGTTCATTGTTGAATTTGATACCCGCAGAGCTTTACATGGCACTGACACCACCTGTGAAATGCGCTATATAAACCACTCCTGTAGTCCGAATACATATGTCAGGGTAATTTACCCGCGTGTGGAATTCTATTCCCTTCGCCCGCTCAAAAAAGGCGAAGAGCTGACAGCCAACTACGGTGAAACGCACCACGAAGGAAAGCTGCCATGTAAGTGTGGACAGCCAGGCTGTAAAGGATTTCTCTAAAGTTCAGACGAACCTTTTTTTTCAGGTTCAGCCCGCTTTCTTACGAAAATCAAGATTCCAGAAAACTCCGAATTGCAGGTGATTTTTACTGAATCCGGGAACAGCCTGACGCAGATACCCGGCCTGAAACTGTAATTCGGGTATCACGTGACATCCAATGGCGAGATATAAACGATTTCTGTCGAACGAAGGATTTCCGGTGGCATGGATAAAAATTTCATCGCTCAGAATAGCACTCCAGGCTCTCCTTACAAGCTTCTTATGACCGTTTAACCTGTAGCTAAGCAAGACCCTGTGCCTGATTCTGTCGAGATACCTGTCTCCTATCCATCTCTGCTCAATTCTTAATCTTGATTCTATCACGAGATGATTCATATCGTGACGCAGGTTGACCTGTTGCCAGGCCCTGTTCTCCTGACTTATCCTGGTATTGTCATCTTCCCCAAAAGCATAGTTTCCGATATAAGCATACCCTCCTGTGAATGTGATATCCCGGGTTAAATGATAATTTATTCCTGTTCTGGCCAACATCTGTTCAACATCGGAAGTCGTGCGAAACATACGCCATTGAAATTCCGTGTGAACTGACCAGCGGTTATGCACACGGTTGATCCCATTTGCCATGAACCAGTTTCCTGTATAGTCCTGAGAGCCCTGGGCAAGGGCTCCCGCGGAGATACCCATAAGAAAACAGAGTACACAAAGCCTTAGCGCCATTCTTTCGCGTTTCAGTGTTCTTATCTCACTATTGCGATGCCGTAGCTCCTGTAGATGGTATCACCTCTACCCACTTTCCGGCCGTATGCGCATAAACAGTGTTGTCATACATAGCCTCGCAATTCACGGCAGGCAAGTAATAACGTCCAAGATAGCTTGCATTCAGCTTTACGATATACGTTCTTGAGGCGTTGTATGGAAGATCAAAATATGTGAGGACCCGATCATCTTTAAAATCCTGATAATCGAAGCGGTCAGATTTGAATTTATCTCCCACCAGCTCCATTCTGGTATTGGTTATTTCCCATCCCCCGGGAAATACCTGAGTCAGTGAAAGGTCTTCAAATCTGATTTTTGGTCCGGAATGAGATACAGTGACACGGGCGATAAAATCCTTTCCCTGTTCGATCCTTGATACATCAAGGTCCGATCCGGATAAGTCAGAGTAAGAAACGGTGATATCCAGCTTCTGCGATTCTGCAGTCTCTTCACCCGTTAAAGGCTGACCGGCTGAAACAACCCGAACGAACATCGGGGTTCCTCCTGTATTCTTTACCTGGATAACATTTCCCTTGAGTTTGCCAACAGGCAACTCCCGGCGGATAATTGTCTTACTGCTGCTGATGGCCTTAGATCCGTTGTTATTCAGACTCATGGTGAATGACATCTCTCTTGAACCTTCCTTTCCCGCAAATTTGCTGATGGCGAGAAGTGAATACGCTACGGAATGTGTGTTGTACCAGTATGACGAAGACAGCTCCTTGCTTATTTCCTTTACAATCGGAGCCGCGGCGGCCCTGTCGCCAATTATGGTAAGGGTTTCGACAACTATAGCTTTGTCCCTCAGACTGGAGCCATATGTGCCCCAATAATCTCCGTATTCAGTAATGTCAGTTGATAGAGCTGATACGAGACTTCGGGCAGTTTCCACCTGACCCGCCAGAGCATAAGCAGCCGCCAGTCTCCAGGTGGTCATTTCATCCCTTCCTGAAAGTTCTTTCAGGCGGTTCATGGCCCCCATCTCAGGTTGTCCGGCCAGAGCCAGGGTGTAAAGACGGTATGCCTGATTCTGATACTTGTAACGCGCAGATCCCTCATACCCGTTATATCCGGATGGTAGCCAATTCTGGGCAGCATTCTTCTGGAAGGCCAGCCACCTGCTTTCAAACTGATCCGTCAGGGCATATCCCCGGGCTTTTGCCTCAAGCATAAAATGCCCCACATAGTTGGTCACATATTCATTCACAGATGACTCACCCGGCCAGTATAAGAGCGCACCCGAAGCATCCTGAACCCTGGACAACCTTCTGATAGCAGCCTGAATATTGCGGTTCAATTCATCCTTCTCCTCCGGAGTAACATCCATCAAATCGTTCACATACAACTGAGGAAAGGCCGCACTGGTAATCTGTTCGGTACATCCATGGGGATATTGAACGAGATATTGCAGTCTCTTACCAAAATCAACGGCTGGAATGTTACTGATTTCCACCCAGGCATCATTAGTGCCATTCATTCCGGTCAGGTCAAACGTGGATTCCCATGACTGGCCTACATCAACGAACCCATCGTATACCTTGGTCATTACGGGATTCGGATTCCTCACATCAAGTTCAATGTCGTATGTGCTGACGAGTGTGCCGCTCGACACCTTCACATTTACCGTCGCCTTACCCACTCCTTCTGCGACTTTCAGATTGAAGTTTACAACCTCATCACCAGGATTCTTAAATGTAAGTGATGCCGAATTGGATTCAGGAATCAGCAAATCATTCGTTGATATATCAACCTTTACGTCCCTGATGCGTTTATCCATAGCAAAGACATTCACCGGCAATTTGACAGTTTCGCCAGGAGACAGCATTCGAGGCAATGTGGCAAGAACCATCAGCGGCTTTTTCACAGGAACACTTTTCTCAGCGTTGCCGTATGCCCTGTCGTGACCTGCAACAACCATGACACGAACTGATCCCACATAGTTCGGCATATTGAACTTGTGATTTGCTGTAGCCCCCGGCTCCAGCCAGAATGGTCCCAGATACATCACAACAGGTTTAAAACGCTGTGCTTTCTGATTACCCTTTTTGTCCAGAACATCGCTACCGCCTATGCTGAGCAGCTTTTCGACCTTAGCTCCATAGGCACCAATGACCTGATCGTACATATCGAATGTATTCACACCCAGCGATTGCCTTGCGTAGAAGTGAGACCAGGGATCAGGAGTTTTGAATTTTGTAATATCCAGCAACCCTTCATCCACAACGGCCACAGTATAGCTCATACCTCTTCCCGACTTCTCACTGACCTTGACTTCGAATGGTTTCTCCGGAGCAAGTTCATCAGACATGGTGATGACAGGATTCAGATGAGAACGCGGATTCTCGACCATCAAGGGAACCACGCCATACAATCGGATGGGCAGGTCATTGGCTGTCTGATCATGCGGCTGGATAAGCGTCACATGGATATAAGCATTGGGAGCCATGGCCTCCGTGGTGGTGAAGCTGAATCGGGTGTTGTCTTTACCTGCCTTTACCCAATGAGATTCGATGATGCCTGTGGCACTTTCGACAGACACCAAAGCCCGTCCCATACCACTGGAAGGGAATGTGATCTCGCACATCTCGCCAACGGCATACTTCTGTTTGTTGGTGGTAAACATCAGCATGTTTGCTCCTCCGGGATTCTCCCTTTCCGCACGTCCGGCCCAGCCCGGCCAGTCGATATAGACCGTCTGACCCGATGCATGACCCGATTCGGGATCTTCAACCCTGATGAGATAGCGGCCCCAATTTGGATACTTCACCTTGAACCCAAAGCTTCCATTGCCTGAAGCATCCGTATCGAGCACACCATTAGCTACCGGAACTTCATATTCAGATCCCTGATAGCGGGCGAGGTCATCCGAATTCTGCTCCCACCACCAGCGCCATTCAACCTTGTGGAGTGTCCACTTCAGTCCTTTCCTGGATACAGGTTTGCCCCCGGATGTGACCGATACAACAGAGACCTTGTGAGTAGTATCGGTGAGAAACATGCCTCTGTCCTTATCTCCTTTGGGCATTTTAATTCCCACCATATGCGAGTATGGTGCGTACTGGATTACAGACCGGTCAACACTGAAATCTCCACCTTCCTCGAACACCTTGATATTGAAGTTTGCATTGACCATTCCCGGTGCAGAACCGTTGATAGAAAGGTCCTGCAGGTTGATATGTGCCCTTCCCTGTTCATCCACATTTCCTTCGAATATGACCTGTTCTTCAGAATAGAAAGTCTTGGTCGGATCATCAAATAAATAATCCTTGTATTTCTCGAAGGTCGTTTCAGCCGGTGTCATGATACAGGAAATATTAGCCTTGAGATATTTCGCTGTTGCACCATGTAACCAACGGGTGCTTAAAGTTCCTGCCAAACCATCTTCTATGTCTGAAGATTCCAATCTATCCTTTCCGAACTGAAGGTCTATTTTCAGTCTGTTCGGCTTGATATTTTCGACTTTGAGCTGCTTACTGAATACGGCGCCGCCAACGCGAACATTGGCAGAGTAATTACCGGTTTCAGCATCCTGATCAGTAGTGCAGGTAAAAGCGAGAAGATTACCCGCCCCCTTCACCTTCACTTCCTTGTGGAGCAGCTGTCCTCTCGGACTCATCAGCTCAAAAATGACGGGGTGAGTTTCCGGTAAAGTATGTTGCTCATCCTCGAGCATGAAAGAGAGAAACAAAGTATCGCCTGGTCTCCAGACGCCCCGCTCTCCATATATCAATCCCTTCAGGCCCTTCTGACTTTCCTTTCCCCAAACATCAAACCTCGAAACAGATAAGGCTTTGCCACCGTCAAGTTTGAGATATCCCCTTTCGTTGCCTCGTCTGGCGACAATGAGGAATGGTACAGACTTATGAGCGCCGTCATAGGTAGCTGTTCCATCCAGTCCTGTTTTCATGGATGCAATCGACTGCAATTGATAATTGAGAATATCAACTTCAATTTCAGGCAGAGGATCTGTTGTGCGCAGATCGCTGATACTTATGAAAACTTCACCATTACCGCCCTTCTTGGCTATGATACCTAAGTCTGATGAAAGTAAGTTCCGGGCTACTTTTCTGTTACCATTGTAGTATGAGGAATGACATGGATTCTCGCGCTGTCTCCAGTCATAATCTTCATACCAGTAGTCTCCGTAATCTTCATAATAATCCCAATAGCTGATCTGATCATCCTGAGGATCATCTTCCCGCTCCTCCTCAACTTCCAGAATATTTACCTCCTCAGAGGTATCGCCCGGGCAACGATACAGACTGTAACTCTGCTTGAATCCGATTTCCACACGATAAATGGCACCCCTCTCCACTTTCATAATCTGATCCAGATCCAGAAAGAATGTGTTCCATTCAGCCAGATTTTTTGATCCGTCCTCATTCAGATACACGGTAGCATTTTTCACCGTGCGTCCAACACGCTTTAACTGATCGCTTCCGTCTATGTCATTCACCTGCAGAAACTGAGGAATATTGTTCTCATACAGTTGAATGACACGCACATCAACGGCACTGAGATTTACCGCTTCAAATGGCATGGTAAGCCCGTTTGTGCTGGGCAGTATGACCTTGCTTTCATTGCTTATTTTCACAGATGGTCGGGCGTCTTCAAACGAGAGTTCGAACTGCTGCTGAGTCTGTATTGATTTGTCAGCTGCAGATTTAATGCCCGGCCAGACAGTCAAAGTGCGCTTACCGGTAATTCGGTTAGGAGTGTAAACTGTTACTTCATTTCCCTCTGCCGTGAATCTCAGGCGCTCCCAGTTCGACATCCCGCTGAGGGTGATTAAACCTTCGAACTTCTGCGCGGTAGAGATCGCATCTGAAAAAACAATTCTGACCAGTTGCTCGGGTTGCTGAACAACCTGTGCCATTACAACTGTAAACTCATCCGCGGCCGGAATACGCTGGGTGAAAGCCTTTTTGAATTCCGCATCCACAGCTGAACCGTCAAATTCCACCGTCAGATTGCCGGCGGTCTGTCCCCTGGAAATACTATCGATAGTGTACTGGAATAATCCCGGAGTATCTGTTGCGGTGAATGTCACCGGAAGTTCACCGTCTCCCATCGTTGCATGAACTGTTGATTCGAGGCGATTGACATCACAAACGTCAAGAAGACGAACCTCTCCTGTGGCGCTATAGGCGAGCTTTCCATCCTCTACTCTCGGGTGGATTGAAT
>JBEAZL010000010.1:0-4051 GCA_041170085.1 Bacteroidota bacterium | reverse complement strand
GATTGAGCAACCACCATGCTGCCCACCAGCCCAGATTATTTCTCCGGGCGTACTGAGTCGTCTTGCGAATAGAAACGACGAGAAATACAAAGAACAGCAGAAGGAAAATCCATACGCCACGGGGAATCTTCTTACCCGTTGTGTGCTTTTCCAGATAGTTCTGAATGTTGTACTCACCCTTAGCCAGCTCCATAAGAACATCGGTGGCTTTATCTATACCGGTGAAATAGTCATTCTGTTGGAAAAACGGAATCATCTCATTGGTCTGAATGTCCTTGGTATAAACATCCGGTATTGCTCCTTCAAGACCCCTTCCGATGGCCATGGCGACTTCTCCGCGTGCCTCCGGAGTCTTGGGTTTCACCACGATTACGATTCCATTGTCCTGTTCACGCTGTCCAACTCCCCAGTCCTCACCAAGTTCTGTGGCATATTGCCAGCTTTCCATGCTGCACAGATCATCTGTGATCACCACAACTATCTGATTGCTTGTCTCCCTTGCAAATCCCTGTAGCTTTCGTTCCAGTGACCGGCGCTGATCAGCCATGAGGAGCGAACTCATGTCATAGACAAGAACTTCCTCATCCTTGACCGGAAAGCAATCCTGCGACCAGGAAACCCCGCCGCCTAAAAAGAGCAGCGTGATCAGGAGATATTTGGCCAAAATCCTCATTTACTCTTTCCTATACTCACTGTGTTGGGCAATTCATTCTGGTCATTATTCTCTCTGGGAAAATGTCTGGAAAGCTCGGTGCCGATAAGCTCTAAACCAGCTGCAAGGCCTTCGCTGAAAGCGTTTCGCTGGAAATGCGGCAGCATGATATCGCGCACTTCGTCCCAAAAGCCAGATTGAACACGGGCATTAATCCCGGCATCTCCGATCACCGCCATTTTATGGTCGAGAGGAGCTACATAAACAAGTACTCCGTTTCTGACTGCAGTGCGGTGCATATTGAGTTCACCAAAAATGAACGCGGCATGATCCAGCACATCTTCATTACAATGCTCTTCAAAATGAACGCGTACTTCGGCTGATGTGAGAAGCTCAACCGAAGCAACGGCATCCTCGATAGTTCGCAGATGCTCTTCTCTGATCAGTTCATTGAAGGCCGGTTTTGTCATCACTCAAAGGAGATAACAGGAGCGTCTTCAGCGCCTGCCTTATGTTCGAAAGGCTTATACTCCTGGAACTTTTGTGATCCTCCGACAAAGCTGAGCGCCTTACTCTTCCAGAATCCAAGGATGAGGGTGTTGTGTTCTTTAACAGACTCATTATACCTCGATCTCTCGGTATTGATGCGGTTCTCCGTTCCGGTAATATCTACCTGAAGATCCTGGAAATTCTTAATACTCTTCAAATCAGGATAGCGCTCAATCAGGATATTAAAGCCCGTTTTGAACTGAGTGAATCCCTGCTCATGCTTCTCAATGCTTTCAAGACTGTTCAGGCCAGAGCTTTCACCCTTAAGCTGTCCGATTACGTTACCCAGGCTGTCGATAGAATTCTGCAGACCTGTATTGGCAGGTGGTGCAGGGTTGGCCACATCCATTCCCGAACGTGAACGAACGACATCGACGAGAATTTGATTCTCTGTCGCTGCAGCGGCTTTAACAGTATTCACCAGATTCTGAAACAGGTCGGCCCTCCGCTGATAAGCGCTGCTTACGTTACCCAGCGATTCCTTTACTTTCTGGTCACTTGCTACGGCTTTGTCATAGATGCCGGTAGCATAGAAGAAGAACATCAGAAGTGAACCTCCGATGACAAGAACGATGGCGATGATCGCCTTGGTTGATTTGCTCATGATGGTAGTTTGTCTTTACAGCAGCAAATTTGCGTGAATTGTCCGGATAAAGTTGAGTTTTTATGTTTGAAATGGTCTTTCGGCAAGATGAACGGTATCAGCAGGCGGGATAATTGACTTTTTGAAGGATAAAAAGGACAAGTGAGGTTTTCCCGCCATCATCAGACCGGAACCGTTCGAAGGCGGATCTGAGTAGTTCAGAAAGTCCAGTGAATTGTCTGAAGACTTGTCAAATGGCAATTTGGTCACTACCTGATTGGATCGGCATGAATTTTTCAAAAAAAAACATAGCTCATAGCCCCAATATATCCGGGGTATCCTTGTTCATGGGTTAATATTGTATCGGATTGAAACAACTGAACGGACAACTGATAAAGTGCCATGCCGGTAAACATTGACAGAAAACAGATTCATGCGCTGAGTCATCTCGAACTTCTTGCCCGGCAAGCGGTGGAAGGGTTCATTACCGGAATGCACCGAAGTCCGTTTCACGGCTTCTCTGTCGAGTTCGCTGAGCATCGCCAGTATAACAGGGGCGAATCAACGAGGCACATTGACTGGAAGTTATTTGCACGGACGGATCGCTTATATGTCAAGAAGTATGAAGAAGAAACCAATCTGCGCTGTCAGATTGTAATCGATACTTCATCATCCATGTACTTTCCTTCGGGTGTAACTCCGGACGGGCCTGAGCTGAATAAGTTGAAGTTCAGTATTTATGCGGCTGCCAGCATCATAGAGTTGCTCAAACGTCAGCGCGATGCAGTAGGGATTTCATTGTTTGACAGTAAATTGTATCTGCATTCCAAGAGCGGAAGCAGTGCTGCTCACCACAATTATCTGTATCATGAGCTCGAACTCCTGCTTCAGGGAGTAGGTGAGTCGGCGGGTAGAAAATCGCACGTTACCGAGGTGCTGCATGAAGTGGCGGAGAGTGTGCATCAGAGGTCGCTGGTTATCATTTTCACAGATGCACTGGATAACAGCGAGAAGGCAAATGAAATTTTTGCTGCCCTGCAGCACCTAAGGCATAACAAGCATGAGGTTGTGCTCTTTCATGTTGTCGACAAAGCCAGAGAATTTGATTTCAACTTTGAGAACAGACCATATACGTTCGTTGATATGGAGAGCGGGGAAGAGGTTAAGGTCAATCCGGCCGATATCCGCACACACTACGTGAGCGAAATGACAAAATTCAGAAGTGAATTGAAGCTTCGTTGTGCCCAGTATATGGTGGACTATGTAGAAGCAGATGTACATGAAGGCTATAACCAGATCTTGCTTTCATATCTGATCAAGCGCGAGAAATTGCACTGATTCGTGGCATGGTAATTTGTGTCTGCACCGAATGAGTTTCGCTGAAATTAAACTTAAGTACCTTCTGATACTCGCATTGTTGCTGACGGGTTTGACCTCTAAGTCGCAGCGCCTCAGATTTTTTATTCCCGGAACCATTGATGCAGGATTGCACTTTGCCCGCATTGAAAAAGACAGCACTTCAACGTGGGCTCAGAAGCCCGGGAGCACCATACATCTGAAAACAGGGGCCGGACTGCTGCTCAATCAGAGAGTTGGCTTATGGGCTGAAGGAGGCCTGCTGCTCAATAACTATAAGTATGTGTACCCTGCCGGTGAATACTCCATTACCAATCAGTCATGGAGTTTATTGCTCACGCCTTTTGTCTTGCTCCCTTTAAGGGAAGACCTGGGTACCCATCTTCACTTTGGAGCAGGACTTGGCTGGACATATCATCTCAGCGACAGACAGGAGCATCAGGAAACGGATTTCAGCGTCATGAGCGAGGCCTTTTCGCCGAGGTCCTTTACCATTTGTCCTGAAGTGGGCATCACTAACATAAAAGGCAGAACCTCAGTCGAAGTCTTGCTTTCATACCACTATCAGGATATATCCGGCCATACGGTTACCACTGAAATCAACGATGCGAACGGAATCTTCAGGGCTGATGGAAAAGGTGACTATCTCGCACTTCGCATCAGATTGGGCTTTGAGTTGGGAGGAAGGCGGGATCCTTCAAGGATATTCGTTTCCCCTCCTGCCGAAGCCAGAGAGTTTGCAGGGCGAGAAGAGTCTGTCATACAGAATTTTTCTACCAGAAGGAAAGCGGTGAAGTTGTTTATCGGTGATAGCGGCGAGATCGATAGTGACAGCATATCCGTTACAGTGAACGGCAATTACATCCTTACACATTACTCGCTGAAACGAAAACCAAAGAAGATCCGGATTC
>JBEAZL010000009.1:0-12118 GCA_041170085.1 Bacteroidota bacterium | reverse complement strand
TATCTGCAGCGGCATCTTCGTTGAGGTCGATACCAGTATCAACCACATAGAGATCAACAGGAAAATCTACCAGGGTGCGCTTTGTCCATGTATCACCATTGTCTTCAGATATCATAACATATGAATCTGCGAAATCATTGAACACGGCAAAAGCAATTCTGTCACCGTTTGAACCGATATAGTATGCGTCACCTGTATAACCCAGGAAACTCAAACTGTCTGTACCGGGCAAAATTTCACCCTGAATATCCCATGTAGCTCCCTGATCGGTTGAGCGATAGTAAATAAGCGCTCCGTCAAGACCTTCGTACTCTGTTCCGCCATTCGCGATAGGTTCGGTTACCACGATCAGGTGAATTGAGTTACCGTCAGCACCGCCAGCGCATGCACGAGGCCAAATAAGGTCGCGACCTGAAGGATTTGGGATTGCTGCCTGCGTCCAGTCATCGCCTGAATTCATATCGCGCGAAACCATATACAGGTCCAGGGTTCCATCATGAGTAATGATGACTTCCTTCCCACTTCCGGTATGCATCACAGAAGGCCAGCCCACGCGAACATCCTCGAGACGCTCGTATGGCAATTCTTCTTCCCACGACTCATCGTTTCCGTAATAATTGTATCCGGTACCGCGGTCAGTATAATCCACATCCTGGAGACTGAAGGTAAATCCGGCGCTCATGTTCAGACCTGTCTTGGCAAGACGGTTCTGAACACTGGCATTTGACTGCAGGTCATATCGCGACAAACCGATTACTTCTTCGTAATAAGTCATGCGCAACGCAGCTTCTGGATTGAATTTGTGAGACTGCGAAACAACAGTAGGGATAGCCTGGCTTTCCACCTCCGGCATGCTTTCAGCCTGCCTGATCTTCGGAACGGCCTTGTAATGGTCCTTAGGAACCTTGGCCACCTGAACATCCTGCTGTGCACTGGCTCCAATGGCAACAGCAAGCAATGAGGTTAACACGTAGAATCTTTTCATAAGGCTTTGTTATAAGGTTTAAAAAGTCCCGCCAAAGTAGGAAAAATGAAAAAACACCCGTCATAAACCAACAATTTTGTCTGGCACAGTTGACCTTTGTCCCCCAATTCAGCACAAACTATCATGATCGCGGAAATACTGACCATAGGAGACGAATTGCTCATCGGACAGGTCACTGACACTAATTCAGGTTGGATGGGTGAGAAACTTAATGCCCTTGGAATAGAGGTAACAAGAAGAACCAGTATTCGCGACCGCAAATCAGACATCATGGCTGCGCTCGATGAAACCCTGACCCGTTCTGATCTCGTGCTGATCACAGGAGGTCTCGGGCCAACTAAAGATGATATAACCAAGCAAACCTTATCTGAATATTTCGGAACCCGCCTTGTTCTGAATCAGGAAGTGTTGTCGCGCATAGAGGATGCCTTCAGGAAGAGAGGAATTCACCTTCTCGAAGAAAATAGAGGACAGGCGATGCTTCCCGAGAATTGCACCATCATACCAAACCTCCAGGGAACAGCTTCGGGAATGTGGTTTGAAAAAGACAATAAAATTGTCATTTCCATGCCCGGTGTTCCATATGAGATGAAGGGAATGATGGAACAACATATCCTTCCGGAATTTTCCCGAAGATTTGTCTCCGGAATCATCGTCCACCGCACCATTTGTACCGTTGGTATTGGCGAATCCATGCTGGCCAGACAAATTGCTCATTGGGAAGAATCTCTTGCCGCTCACAACATAAGATTGGCATACCTCCCCTCCCCGGGTACCGTGAGGCTTCGCATGACCATGCAGGGACCTGACGAAAATAAAATTAAAGTCGTCATTCAGGAAAGAGAGAAAGAACTCCAGAATCTGATCGGTGAGTATATATATGGATTCGATACGGACACCCTTGAAAAGAAGCTGGGTGAAATTTTAATTAAGGCGGGAAAGACAATATCGATAGCTGAAAGTTGCACGGGTGGATTCATCAGTCATCTGATCACCAGCGTACCCGGATCAACGCAATACTATAAAGGAGCGATTGTACCCTATCTGGAGAAAACCAAAATGGCCCTCGGGCTGGCAAGTCAGGAAAACCTGAATACAGAAGGTGCGGTCAGCTCAGCAGTGGCAGAATCGATGGTTCGGGGGATCATGAAGCTTACGGGATCAGATTACGCCCTGAGCACCACCGGAATTGCAGGACCAGCAGGGGGCAGTGAGGCCAATCCGGTCGGGACGGTCTGGATTGGTCTGGGCACTCCACGGGGTGTAAAATCCTGCCAACTCACCTTCGGACGCGACCGCGGACGCAACATTCTGATGGCTTCTGTAAAGGCTTTGGATCTCATCCGAAAAGAAATTCTATCAGATATGGCTGAAAATTGAAAAGAATGTATTTTCTTTGCACCCCCGTTTTTGGGAGTTCTAATACAGATAAGACCATGGCACGCGTTTGTCAGATAACAGGAAAGAAGACCATCTCAGGTAATCGTGTATCGCACTCGAATATCAAGACGAGGCGTAAGTTTTACCCTAACCTCCAGTACAAGAAGTTCTGGAATGAGCAGGAAAAGTGCTGGGTTGAGCTCCGCGTTACTCCAAAAGGCATGAAAACGATCAATAAAATTGGTCTCGTAGCCGCCCTTAAGCAGGCTGCTGCAAATGGTTACATAGACTAAGCAGATTAAATCTCTTTGATACAACGCCATCCTCCGGATGGCGTTTTTTTTTATCCGGCACTGGCAAATATGCTCTGCTGAAACATAATCATTTGATTGCGTGGTACTTACCACAATCATCTCCCCTTATCATTGCTCAAATCATCCAAAACTTCACCGCCAATGGACCAAATTAAGGGCCTGTTTCGCTGAAGGTGCTGAACGTAAGGCGTCCGTTGGTATATTTGCCGCCCTGAAATTTTGACGTAATCTAACATTTTGCTTTATGCAAAACAAAACCATCATCTGGCTTTTCGTAAGCCTTCTGGCTATCGCCACAACGTATGTACTCTCCTTCGGCGTGGTCACCAAGAACTTTCAAGAGGAGGCAAGAAACTATGCTGAGGCATACCGCGACTCACTGGCTGGCACCGGATTGAGCGGAGAATCACTGGACTCAGCAGTTTTCTCGCTGGAGAAGAAGTATCTGCGCGACAGTTCTGAATCGGAGATCTATCCGGTTTTCGGACACACTTACAACTATCTGAAAGATCGCGAACTCAAATTGGGTCTCGACCTCCAGGGTGGTATGAGCGTAACCCTCGAAGTATCTATTCCGGATCTCATCATTGCGCTGAGCGATAATAACAAGAACCAGAACTTCCGTAACGCCATCGATAAAGCGCGTCAGGCCCAGAAAAATTCTACTGATGACTATATCACTCTTTTCGAGCGCGCCTGGAAGGAAGAGAATGCAGGAACAGAACTCTGGAGACTTTTCAGCACTACTGAAAACACTGATAAATTCCCGCCAAAGAGTTCAGATGAAGACATTATCAAGATTCTTCGTCAGGAAGCCGAAGATGCGATCAACAATACTGAAAACATTATCCGCAAGCGTATCGACCAGTTTGGTGTAACCTCACCAAACGTTCAGAAACTCTCACTCAGCGGACGTATTCTGGTTGAATTGCCAGGTGTTGACGACAGAGAGCGCGTGCGCAAGCAGCTCAAGAGCACTGCGAACCTGGAATTCTGGGAGACCTACTTCGCATCAGAATCATTGCCTTTGATCAGCCAGATCAATACTGAACTGGCCAAGTCTCAGAACCCTGAACTTTTCGACACGGATTCAGCCTCTGCTGATTCTACGTCAGCTGATACACTGAAAACGGCTGCAGATTCAACCCTCACTGCTCAGAATGATACCCTCAGCTCGGACACCACCAAGCAGGAGTCTCTTGAAGAAATCAGGAAGAAGAATCCAATCTTCACCCTGCTGAACCCTCAGGTGAGAAACAATGGTTGTGAAGTCGGATTCGCCATGGTTTCAGATACTGCCCGCATCAACCGTATGCTGAACAGCGCAGAAGCCAAGCGTATTCTCCCTGCAGAAATGATGCTTCTCTGGGGTGCTAAAACTGAAAAGAACATAGCCACTCTGTACGCTCTGCGCGATGGCTCACTCAAAAGAAAGGCTGAACTCGATGGCGCAAGCATCATCGATGCCCGTCAGGACTTCCGCCCGCTCACCGGCGAAGTAATCATCAGCATGACCATGTCATCAGACAAGGGTGCTCCTATCTGGAGAAGGATGACTGAGAAAGCTGCTGCCGACAATAAGCGCCCTGTGGCCATTACCATGGACAATCTGGTGCTTACTGCTCCTAACGTAAATGAGGCTATTCCAAATGGTCGCTCTGAAATCACATTGGGTACCGGCACAGACAGGACCAAGCAGATTCAGGAAGCAACTGACCTCGCCGGTCTGCTGAAAGCCGGATCACTCCCTGCTCCTGCCAAAATCGTAGATGAAACAACAGTAGGACCAACTCTCGGTGAAGAGAATATTAATAGCGGTCTGCTTTCATTCATATTCGCTTTCCTCGCGATTCTCGCCTATATGATTTTCTATTACGCATGGGCAGGAATTGCAGCGAACATCGCACTTATCGCAAACCTCTTCTTCCTGATCGGTGCACTGATCTCAATGGGTGGTGTACTCACCATGCCTGGTATCGCCGGTATCGTACTGACCATTGGTATGGCGGTGGATGCCAACGTAATCATCTACGAACGCGTGCGTGAAGAGCTTCGCGGTGGTAAGTCAATGCAGGCGGCACTCAAAGATGGTTACGCCAAGGCTTTGTCGGCCATCGTGGATGGTAACGTTACCACCTTCCTGACTGGTGTTGTACTTTTTGTTATCGGCTCTGGTCCGATTCGCGGTTTTGCCACCACACTGATGATTGGTATTGTAACATCATTGTTCAGTGCCATCGTTATCAGCCGACTGATTTTCTATTACCGCATTGATCGCAAAAAGAGCATCAGCTTTGATACCAATATAACTAGGAACTGGTTCACCAATTTCAACTTCGATTTCGTAGGAAAGCGTAAGCGTTTCTACCTGATCTCAGCTATTGTTATCGGTGCCGGTATCGCTTCATGGGCTGTTCGCGGCTTTAACATGGGTGTTGAATTCCAGGGTGGTACATCTTTCACTGTTGCTTTTGCAGAGAACATCGACTCAGATGCCCTCAGGAACAACCTGTCAACCATGCTCGTGAATGAAGATGGAAGCCAGACATCCAACACTGTTCAGACAGTGGCTGCCAGCAACAAGGAGTTCAAAATTGTAACCAACTACCTGCGCAACAGCGATGCCACTGACCGCGAAGAACTCGTAGAATCCAAGATGAACGAGGTTCTGGGCAAGATGGGACCAGCCTTTACCATTGCCAAGGTTGAGAAAGTTGACCCTGCCATCAGCGACGACTTCCGTACTGATGCCATTCTGAGTACCATCTTCGCACTGCTTATCATCGGTATCTACATCACCATACGTTTCCGAATGCTGAACTACGCTATCGGTGCAACTGTGGCTCTCTTCCACGACGTACTCGTAACTCTTGCTGCCTTTACACTCCTGAACGGTATTGTACCGTTCTCGCTCGAAATCAACCAGGTATTCATTGGAGCACTGCTCACCATTGTGGGTTACTCGATTAACGATACCGTGGTAATCTTCGACCGTATCCGTGAATACATGGCAGGCAGAAGAAATTCAGATACCAAGCAGATCATCAACGACGCTCTGAACAGCACCCTCGGAAGAACCATCAACACCTCCATGACTGTATTCATCACGCTTCTCGTGATGTTTATTTTCGGAAGTGATGATATCAAGGGATTCTGTTTCGCCCTGATCGTAGGTGTAATCTCTGGTAGCTACTCTACTCTGTTCATCGCTGTGCCTGTGGTTGTTGACCTTGGAGCAACAAAAAAGGAAGAAAGCGTGAAGCCAGCTGTAGCATAATACTTTGAAAATTTATATTCAGCCGCCGGCCATTGTGCCGGCGGTTTTATTTTAGGCATATTGAAAGGCAGTTAAAATGGATCAAACGGCCCTGCTGATCGGATTGGCGCTCTTCGCAATTGCGATGATGTACAGCTCTGTTGGTCATGCGGGGGCATCTGGATACCTTGCCGTGCTCAGCCTCTCGTCGCTCGCCCCCGAGGAAATCAAACCTGTTTCACTTGTGCTGAATATCGCCGTTGCTTCCATTGCTACCTGGCGATTTGTGAAGGCCGGATATTTCAATCGTAAAATCTTCCTGTGGTTTGCTCTTGGCTCTGTTCCGGCATCATACCTCGGAGGTTACGTGATGCTTCCCGACAGCGCCTTCCGGTATCTTGCCGCTGCCTTCCTTCTGTTTTCATCCGCTTATATGCTCTATCGCCGGTTCTACAAGCCCCCTGTGGCGGACGAACAACCCCGTCAGATTTCCTCTGGAATATCCGTAGGAAGCGGAGCCGCAATCGGGTTTTGCTCAGGGCTGATCGGAGTGGGAGGTGGAATTTTTCTTTCGCCGCTTCTCTTTCTCTTTCGCGCCGCACCATTGAGAACCATTTCCGGCATATCAGCTGCATTTATTCTCGTCAACTCAATCGTCGGGTTGTTGGGGCATCTGAGCAGGATGCAATACCTGCCTGACATGATTCCCTGGTGGATTTCTCTGGTCATCGCCGGAGGTGCAATAGGCTCATGGCTCGGCTCAAGAATTATTTCAAATCGCCTGATTTACATTCTGCTCTCAGCTGTTCTGCTTTTCGCAGGTGTCAAGATGTTGATGTGATATCCATTGGGTTCATCTAACTTTGCACGCATGAGCATGGGCGAGATTATACTGATTCTGGTGGCATACCTGCTTCTTTTCGGAGCAAAGGGAATACCGAGTCTTGCCCAAACCCTTGGCAAAGCGGTTTACCAGTTCAGAAATGCAGCCCGGGATGTGCAAAATGAAATCATGACGAGTGCCAGGAACATTGAAAATGAAATCAACCTGGACCGACCTGAAGCACCCAAGCGCCCGGGCCCTCCGATCCAGTCTCCGCCGCTTCATGAGGACGACAAACAGCCAACCGAAAAAACCCGTCCGGACCAGGATTTCAGTTGAAACCCCTCCCATTTTCCGAAGCAGTCGAATTGGTAAATGATGCACCAGCCAAACTGGTGCTGGTTCACTCATTCATGCCAGATATGAGTGTAGACGAATGGGTGGAATTGATACCATGGCATCAAAACGAAATTAAGCTCTTTGGCAAAACATATCCTGAACCGAGGCTTACCTCGTGGTTCGGGCCTCCTTACCGTTATTCAGGCATTTCATGGAAAGAAAAGGCCATGCCGCCGGAGTTGGAAAATATCAGAAGGAAACTCTCCGATATGCTCTGCTTTCCCTTCAATTCTGTACTATGCAATTACTATCGCGACGGACAGGATAGCATGTCGTGGCACAGCGACAACGAACCAGAGATGGATCAGGAGCTGATTGCCTCTCTGTCTATTGGCGGAACCCGCACATTCCGTTTTCGAAAAAAAGGAATGAAACACAGCAGCGGGGCACAGTTGGAACATGGCTCCCTGCTGGTGATGCAGAACTTTCAATCCCTCTGGCAACACAGCATTCCAAAGTCAAAAAAAGAATGCGCTCCCCGCATAAACCTGACTTTTCGGCGTATTGCCCGGTAACCTGAATCACCTCACATGTATTCCTGATGACTTACCTTTGGCCGACCAACCCACTATATCATGTCTGTATCGAAAAACATACGTAGGGTAACAACCAACACGCTGCACGAAATGAAATCGCGCGGCGAGAAAATTTCGATGCTCACAGCATACGACTACTCCATGGCGAAGCTTTTGGATGATGGTGGAATTGATGTACTCCTTGTTGGTGATTCAGCATCGAACGTAATGGCTGGTCATGAAACAACATTGCCAATCACACTGAACGAAATGATCTATCATGCAAGCAGTGTGGTCAGGGCCGCTAAAAGGTCTTTGGTTGTAGTCGACCTGCCGTTCGGATCATATCAGGGAAATTCTAAAGAGGCTCTCAACTCGAGCATACGCATCATGAAAGAAAGCGGAGCACACGCGGTAAAACTGGAAGGTGGCCGCGAAGTCCGTGAAAGTATAGAACGCATTCTCACAGCTGGTATCCCGGTTATGGGACACCTCGGTCTCACCCCTCAGAGTATATACAAGTTCGGAACATACCAGGTAAGGGCCAAGGAAGAGGCTGAAGCCGATCGCCTGAAAGAAGATGCTAAATTGCTCTCAGAAAGCGGCTGCTTCGCGATTGTACTGGAGAAAATTCCCGCGACTTTGGCCACTGAAGTAGCCAGATCCATTGAAACTCCAGTGATCGGAATCGGTGCAGGTGGCGGAGTCGACGGACAGGTTCTCGTGGTGCACGACATGCTTGGCATTACCCAGGAATTCAGTCCACGTTTCCTTCGGAGATACCTCAATCTCGGAGATGAAATACAGAACGCAGTAAAGCAATACGTAACAGATGTAAAATCGGGTGACTTTCCGAATGAGTCGGAACAGTACTGATTTTAATAACGCAGGACCTTTTGGTCCATCCTGAATAAGTAAAATGAATAACGAAGAAGGTCAGTTTAAAAAACAGTGGATTCAGGCCCCAAAGGAGCCGATTGTCATGAGCAATGTTGACAATCTCAGAGTCCTCTATGAAGACAATCATATTATCGCTGTCAACAAACGAAACAGCGATATCATTCAAAGCGACCTTTCAGGTGATACAACGCTTTGCGAGGTTGTAAAAAATTATGTGAGGGTAAAATTCGGCAAGCCCGGGCTGGCATTCATTGGAACTGTTCACCGTCTGGACAGGCCAGTGAGCGGTGTAATCCTTTACGCCCGAACCACGAAGGCACTGAATCGCCTTTCGAATATGTTCAAGTTCAGGGAAGTCCAGAAAACCTATTGGGCCGTAGTCAAAGGCCGGCCTCCAAAGGACGAAGACCGCATTGTCAATTATCTGATCAAGGACGAAAAACTGAACAAGACATTCGCCCATTCTGAGCCCTCAAAAGACAGGAAGGAAAGTGAACTGAGCTACAAAGTTATCGGGGCCGGAACACATTACACATTTGTAGAAATCTATCCTAAGACCGGAAGGCATCACCAGATCAGGGCCACCATGGCCAGCCTGGGCTGTCCGATAAAAGGCGATATCAAGTATGGAAGTGCCAGAACAAACGACAACGCCTCCATTCATTTGCACGCGCGGAAAATCGAATTCATACATCCGGTGAAAAAAACACCCATATGCATTGTAGCACCGCCACCTGAAGATGTCCTTTGGGACGAATTCCTTCGCCAGTCCATCTTGCCGGAAACGCAATCCTGAAAACAACCAACGCAAAACATACAGAACACCTGCATTTATGAACCAACCAAATGAAAAAGTGAGCTGCCTGATCGTAGGCAGCGGTCCTGCCGGATATACAGCTGCCATCTACGCCGCAAGGGCAGATCTCAAACCAGTCATGTATATGGGCATTCAGCCAGGCGGACAGTTAATGGATACAACAGAAGTTGACAATTTCCCAGGATACCCTCAGGGTGTGAAGGGTCCCGAGATGATGGAGGATCTCAAAAAGCAGGCTGAGAGATTTGCAACAGATGTGCGCTCCGGATGGGTAACCAAGGTAGATTTTACCGGACCTGTTCACCTCGTTGAGATCGACAACGGTAAACACACCATTGCTGCAGATACCATAATCATTGCCACAGGTGCGTCCGCAAAATGGCTGGGTCTTCCCAGTGAAACCCGGCTCAGGGAAGCGGGAGGCGGCGTAAGCGCCTGCGCTGTATGCGATGGATTTTTCTACCGCGGGCAGGATGTGGCTATCGTTGGTGCAGGAGATACCGCAGCAGAAGAAGCCACCTATCTCGCGAAGCTCTGCAGGAAAGTGTACATGATTGTGCGCAGCGATAAAATGAGAGCTTCCAAAGCCATGCAGCACCGGGTGGAAAACACTGCCAACATCGAGATTCTGTGGAATAGCGAAACTGCTGAAATCCTCGGAGAACAAGGTGTTGAAGCAGCCATGATCCGCAACAACAAAACAGGAGAAGACCGCAAAATCGATATCACCGGCTTCTTTGTAGCCATTGGTCATAAGCCAAACACGGATGTGTTCAAACCATGGATTCAGACCGATGAACAGGGCTACATCATCAACGTTCCCGGTACTTCCAGGACGAATGTGGAAGGTGTCTTTGTTGCCGGAGACGCGGCCGACAAAGTGTACCGTCAGGCGATTACAGCGGCTGGCACAGGGTGCATGGCGGCGCTCGATGCAGAAAGATACCTTGCTTCAAAGGGAGCCCACTAATCTGGCCCTTTACTTGTAACTTTCATACCCATGAAGCACAATCTCTTCGTGGTCATAATCTTCATGTCAGCACTTCTGACCGCCTATCCGGCCGGATCAGACCTGCCTGTTGCAAATGCCCCGGGTATTACCAAACCAGAACTGCTCGGTCAGTTCGATCCCTCCACGCACCCGGACTTCGTGCTGATCGATGCCCGGTTCACTGACAAGAAGGGCATTTATCTCCGCAGTGAGCCTTATGACAGCCTGAAAAGAATGATAGCTTCAGCTAAAACGGAAGGAATCAACCTGACAGTAATTTCCGCCACCAGGAATTTTGATTATCAAAAGGGTATCTGGCAACGAAAATGGAGTGGTGATAAATTCAAGACTTATCAGGGTTGTGAGAGGGCAAAACAAATCATGAGATACAGCTCAATGCCGGGAACCAGTCGTCACCACTGGGGCACAGACATCGACCTCAACTCCGTTGATCCGGCCTATTTCAACAGTGGCCAGGGCAGGAAAATTTATGAATGGCTGGTAATCCACGCCCCGGCCTTCGGCTTTTATCAGACCTACACAGCTAAATCCGGCACCGGCAGAACAGGTTTTGAAGAAGAGAAATGGCATTGGTCTTTTATCCCTTTGGCAGAAACGTATCTGAAAGAATACAACCTACAAATAACACCATCTGATTTCACTGGCTTTGATGGCTCAGGCTGCGCGCAGGAGCTGAACGTCATAGAAAACTATGTGAACGGCATAGACAGTCTGGTGCTCGCTCGTATGAAATAAAAAATCCCGGCTCTCACCGGGATTTCACTGGGTGGCTTATGGGATTCGAACCCACGACCCTCAGAACCACAATCTGATGCTCTAACCAACTGAGCTAAAGCCACCATTTCTCCCAAAACGGGGCGCAAAGAAAACACCTTTCGCGTGTTTGCACAAGTATAAAATTCGCTAACCCCCGCGAATACCCATTACAGTGGGCATTCAAGCGTATTTTTGTGCCTTACATCATGCCCCCGAAAAAACTATCCATTCTCTTCACCTCAAGTTGGTATCCAACTGAAAAGGATCCCGTACTGGGCAATTTTGTAAAGAGACATGCTGAGGCTGTAGCCACCCTGCATGACACATGGGCTGTATATGTCACTTCTGTTCCTCCGGGTTTTGAAGGAAACTATGTCCGGTTCTACGAAGAGAATGGCGTGAAAACCTTCCGGTGCTTTTACACAAAAGGATGGGTTCCCGCATTTAACAGATGGCTGGCCTTGCGCAAAAGCATCAAGTGGATCAAAAACAAGAAAGGTGGTCGCTTTGATATGGTTCACCACAGCATGATCTGGCCAGATGGCTGGCAGCCCTGGTGGCTCAGGATGATTTGGGGCACTCCGTTCATAGTTTCTGAAAACTGGACAGGATTTGATACCGATGAACGCGGCTATCCGGGTTGGATCGCAACAAACGCAAGCCGGATCTTCGGAAGATCAGCAAGATTCCTCTGCCCGGTCACTGATAACCTCGCCAGGTCCATGCAGAAACTTGGCATAAAAAAAGACTCGCCCGAGGACTACAGGATTGTACCAAACGTCGTGGATACGGACCTTTTCTCGCTTCATAATCCTCCTGCTGGAAAGCCCTTCCGGTTCCTCCACATTTCAAGTCTTCTTGACCAGCACAAGAATATCAGCGGACTGCTCAGGAGCTTCTCCCGGGCATTGAAGCATAATAACGAGCTCCACCTGACCATTGCCGGCGACGGCAGCAGTGC
>JBEAZL010000008.1:0-2816 GCA_041170085.1 Bacteroidota bacterium | reverse complement strand
AGGAACTGATTCTGTGGCCATCCCGGTATTGCAATCTACCGCCCCACTGTCTGCGATGCCAAAAGCTCTTGACTACATGTCTGATTCGACCGGTATGATTGCCCTGCTGTGGCCTCAACATCTGTCAAGACCGACATTGCGATCACTCATTTCCGGGGATTCACTGGTGATGTCAAGAGAGATGTTTAGCGATAGTGTTCAGGCGTGGCTGACAACACCACCGGTGAACGGATGGCACCCCATTGAAATCCGGACTGCGGAACAGGCTCTGGACACCATTGAAATACAGCACTTTGCGGTCTCCGGCCTCTTCTCCGATCTGCATATCGTGAACGATGATGTCTTGCCCGGTGACAGTCTTGTCATCGAAAGCCGCGATGCAATCACCTACGTGAACACAGAGACGGCCAGGCTTTACTTCGATTCCGTTGCCTATGCCTCATCCAGCTGGAAGATTACCGGCTTCAACCGTATTGCTGTGAAATCAGATATGCCGGATGGGGCCAAAGGCAGGGTCATTTTCCCGCCTGGTGCCATCAGCGGACCACAGGGAATAAACCGGGACAGCGTGACTGTAGAATTCAGGACTGTGCGAAGCAAAGACCTGGGAAATCTGCGAATAAACATCGGTAATCAGAAGTCGGAATCTGCCATCGTTTTACTCATCCATGAGTCGGGCAAGCATTGGCGAATGAGCCATTTGCCCGCTGATGGATCATTGAAAATCAATAACCTGAAGCCCGGAACCTATATCCTCCGCGTGTTCAATGACACCAATGGAAACATGCTCTGGACGACATGTGAACCCGAAACGAAAATGCAGCCGGAAGTAATGATAACATACCCCCAGAAGATTCAGGTCAGGGCGAACTGGGAGGTCGTAGTGGATTGGCAACCATAGAAACCACTCAAACGTATGCAACCGTATACGTGATCCTGAAGTCTTACAACAGTTAGCCACCCATTTTGTATCTTGCATCCTTATACCAAACCGTGATGAGACTTCTACAACGGCAGCTTCTGCAACTCTTCGTGATAGCTCTACTGCTGCTCGACAATACCACAGCACTTGCTCAAAGTGTTACCCCAACCAAGGGAAAGGAATTCTGGTTCGGATTCATGAAGAATTACGAAGTGGAGTCTTTTCAGGAGTCTCTGGACGTTTTTGTAGTGTCTGATCAGAGTACTTCCGGAACGATTTCCATACCCGGACAGGGCTATTCGCAGTCGTTCACTGTTTCACCCAACGTCACTACAACCCTCACACTGGATAATGCCATTGCCGAGGTGTTCTCAAATCAGGTCATTGAAAACCGTGGTATTCTTATTGAAACCGAAGATACCGTTGCGGTTTTTGCTATTAACTTTAACGGATACACTGCCGACGGAACCAAGATTTTGCCAACTCAGACCCTTGGCACTGAGTACATGGTTGCGTCATATTACGGTCTGAGCGGATACTCATACAACTCCGAATTTCTGATTGTCGCTACCGAAGATGATACCGAAGTAGAAATCACTCCGTCGGCGGCAACCATGGGGGGAAATGCTGCAGGAGTTCCTTTCACCGTTCAGTTAAATGCCGGTCAGGTATATCAGGTGCGGGCAGCAGGGTCCGGCGACGACTTTACCGGAACCGTGGTCAAAGCCACGGCAGCCAGTGGTGGGTGCCGGCCATTCGCGGTCTTCTCCGGAACAGACTGTACGAACATTCCCGCGTCGTGCTACGCCTGCGACCACATCTATGAGCAGAACTTCCCGACCGAAACATGGGGAACAGATTTTTATCTGGCACCATTTCAGGGAGCAACCACATACACTTATCGCATCCTGGCGTATGGCAACGGAACCACCGCGACCATCGACGGCACAACCAATGTTAACCTGAATGCAGGACAATGGGTAGAATATAACTCTGTTACTGGTTCCCACTGCGTTGTTGCCAATCAGGGAATCGCGGTTATTCAGTACATGGAAGGAGTAACCTGCGCCGTGAACGGAGACCCTGCGATGCTGATCCTTAACGATGCCAATCAGAAGATCGACAACATCACCTTCTCGACCGTTGAGTCAACTGTTATAACACAGCACAACCTCACCGTGATCATCACCGCTGACGATCTTGGAAATATCACACTCGACGGCTCGGTCATAGACCCGGCTGTTTTCTCTGACTTCCCGAACTGTCCTTCACACGTCTGGGCCAATATCTCGCTTACCGCAGGAAGCCACACGCTTGATGCGCCAGGTAATGGTGTGACTGCCTACGTTTACGGAACGGGTTCAGCAGAAAGCTATGCATACTCTGTTGGTTCATTCAGCCCTGTACCACCGATCATTATCGATGATGCCATTTGCACGAATGATCAGGTTATTCTCGAGATAAGCCAGAATTACTATAATCCTTTCTGGTATAACTATACAGCTCCTGAAGACACTATCGCACTGGGATATCAATACATCATTGAACCTCCTATTGAGAATGGAATTTATGTGGGTGTTGGTAACGACTTCATCTCCGGATGTTCCGAAGAATTTTACTTCAGTGTTGAAGTACCCGTTCCTCCGACCATTGATGTATTCCAGAGTGCAACTGAAATCTGTCAGTACCAGAGCGTGCAGTTAAATGCCGTGGCATATCCTACAAACGCTGTTTACTATTACAGCTGGTCACCTACTGCAGGCCTCGATAATCCTAACATTGCCGACCCTGTTGCCACACCTCTTGAAACCACCACTTACACGGTCACGGTTACCACACCGACAGAATGTGCTACGAATAGTGCCGATGTAACCATCGAGGTTCTTGATGGAAG
>JBEAZL010000007.1:0-5793 GCA_041170085.1 Bacteroidota bacterium | reverse complement strand
TTCCTGCGCAAATTCTGGAGATTGTGTCACGATGCATCAAACAACTTTAGCCTGAGCGATGATGCGCCCACCAAAGAAGAGCTGAAAACACTCCATAAGACCATTCGCAAGATCACTGAAGACCTCGACAGATTATCGTGGAATACATGTATCAGCGCTTTCATGATCTGCACCAACGAACTCGGAGAGCAGAAATGCAACAAGCGCTCAGTGCTTGAACCTCTCATGGTTTTACTGTCGCCATTTGCGCCACATATGTCTGAAGAACTGTGGGAGAAAGCAGGGCACAGCACAAGTGTCACGGCACAGAGCTGGCCTCAGTGGAATGAAGAACACCTGAAAGAAGATGCCTTTGAATATCCCGTGTCATTCAATGGCAAGACGAGATTTTTTGTTCCTCTCCCATTGGATATGCCTAAAGAGGAAGTGGAAAAAGCTGTTTTAAGCCATGAGCAGGCCGACAAGTATCTCGAAGGCAAGGCACCGAAAAAGGTAATTGTAGTGCCCGGCCGCATTGTGAATGTGGTGGTGTAATATCCAGATAAGTTGCGGACGAAAATAAAAACGTGATTTTCAGGCAGCGGTAAACAGTCATTCATGATATTTGCCGCTTCATAATCTCAATCGGGCCATTCATGGCGGGCCACAAACACAAACTCTCCGCTGCCGGGCTGTTGGTAACGCTTGGCATCATCTACGGCGACATTGGAACATCGCCCCTCTACGTACTTAAGGCCATCGTCGATGACCGGGAAATAACGGAGCTGCTCGTCTATGGCGGGGTCTCGTGTATTTTCTGGACACTGACCATACAGACCACACTAAAGTACATCATCATTACCCTGAGGGCTGATAACAAAGGTGAAGGAGGAATATTTTCGCTCTATGCGCTAGTGCGCCGAAGGAGCAAGTGGTTATTCTGGCCAGCGATGATAGGCGCCGGAACCATGCTCTGTGATGGCATGATCACCCCTGCCATTTCGGTTTCATCAGCAGTTGAAGGAATATTGGTCCTCAACGATAGTATTCCCGTAATGCCCATTGTCATTGGTATTCTGACTGCGTTGTTCATCATTCAGAGATATGGAACCAAGATCGTGGGTGCGGCATTTGGACCCATTATGCTGGTGTGGTTTTCACTGCTCGCCATTCTCGGGCTTCGCGGCGTCATAAGTCACCCGGAAGTTCTTCATGCCCTGAATCCCAAATACGCCATCGATCTTCTGAGCCAATACCCCGGAGGTTTCTGGCTTTTGGGTGCCGTATTTCTTTGCACGACAGGTGCTGATGCATTGTATGGAGACCTGGGACATTGTGGCAAGACGAATATTCGCGTTAGCTGGACCTTTGTTAAGGTCGCCCTGCTGCTGAATTATATGGGACAAGCCGGATGGGTAATGGGCCAGACACACCTCGAGGGCCGCAATCCCTTCTATGCCCTCATGCCGGACTGGTTTCTGCTACCGGGAATCATCATTGCCACCATGGCAGCGATCATTGCCAGTCAGGCCATGATATCCGGAGCATTTACCCTCGTGGGCGAAGCGGTGAACCTGAACTTCTGGCCACGCGTTCAAATCAAATATCCTACAGAGCTCAAAGGCCAACTATACATACCAAGTGTAAACTGGATGATTTGGGCAGGATGTATGGGTGTAATACTCTACTTCCAGGAATCAGAAAATATGGAATCTGCATATGGGTTCTTCATTACGATCACCATGCTGATGACTACCATATTGCTGGCATTTTACCTTAGATCCAGGTTACACTGGCATCCCTTGGTAGTCGGTGCTTTGCTGAGTCTTTTCATAACGATGGAACTCGGATTCTTCATTGCCAACGTAATCAAGTTGAAAGAAGCATGGGTAATGATCATTGTCTATGTGGCCGTTCTTCACATTATGTGGATTACCTACATGTATAGAAGGCTAAGCAACAGCTTCCTGAAGTTTGTGAACCTGGATGATTATGTAGATAAGCTGCATACTCTCAGTGCAGATGAAAGTGTTCCCAGATACGCTTCTCACCTGGTTTTCATGACCAAGGCGAACTACAAGCATCAGATCGAAGATAAGATTGTAGAGAGTATCCTGGCCAAGGTGCCCAAACGTGCCGATGTGTACTGGTTTGTGCATATTGAGCGCACCAACGAACCTTATACCAAGGAATATGAGATGGAAGAACTGGTGAACGACCTGATCATCAAAGTAACCATACATCTCGGATTCAGGATACAACCCAGGGTTAACAACCTGTTCCGCTTTATCGTTGACGACATGGTGCGGCGAGGAGAGTTCGATATGGCTGCCAAGCCCACACCATACAAGGAATATCACGAGAATCCGGACTTCAAGTTCGTTCTTCTGGAAAAGTATCTCAGTGCTGACAATGACCTAAACCTCAAAGAGACAGTCATTACCGAGGGTTATAACTGGATGAAGAAAAACAGTATCTCGGATATTGATGCATGGGGTCTGGAAGAAGCAGACACTGAGCTGGAACTCGTTCCACTCGTGGTGAATCCTTCGCCCAACGTTCAGCTGGTGAGGAAAGACTGATTACGGGCAGGATGTGCCGAAGACGCTGAAAAAGAACAGCAGATCTGCGACAGTTACCGAACCCGAATTATCCATGTCGGTCAGGCCACAATCGGCCTGGCAACCGAATGAACCAAAAAATATCAACAGGTCGGCTACATTGATGTAACCACTGTTATCGAAATCACCCAGACAGGTAATACTCAATGCCGGAGGCTGCTGAAAACCCTGTGTAAGGATGAGACCATCCCCATATCCTGTAGCCACTGCTATCTCACCCATGGTTGCACTCATTCGCACTGGACCAGAGTCAACGAGTATTCCATAGGAACTGATTACACTTCGCTCTATCGATTGTCCGGTAACCTCTGTGGCAAGGGTCAGGAGGAAGGTTGCGATAAACAAATGGGTCAGAAAAGTCTTCATTAGAAATGGTTGTATTTCGCGAATATCAGCGACATGGATTCAATGAAAAGCACTCTTCGAGCAAACGGTCGTTGGTTGAGCGAACGGTATTCGCGGCAGCAGCCTTACCTTCGTGGTCTGTATGAGTATTGTAACCCTCAGTGAATTCATCATGGAACGGCAGGCGGATTTTCCGTATGCCTCCGGAGATCTCTCGCGATTGCTCGCAGATATCGGTATTGCCTCCAAAATTGTCAACCACAAAGTAAATAAGGCAGGCCTGCAGGATATCCTCGGGGTTGAAGGCAATGTGAATGTGCAGGGCGAAGTGCAAATGAAGCTCGACGTATTTGCCGATCAGGCTCTTTTCAACTCCATGCGATGGGGCGGACAGGTTTGCGGGGCGGCCAGCGAAGAGAATGAGCGATACACAGCATTCGACAACGAAACCTGTCGAAAGGCCAAGTATGTGATATTGTTTGATCCACTGGATGGTTCAAGCAACATCGACGTGAATGTGAGCATAGGCACCATCTTTTCAATATTTCGCCGCACGAGCAGTGTGGGAGACCTCGCCAACATCAACGACTTCCTGCAGAAGGGAGCACAGCAGGTAGCGGCGGGATACGTGATCTATGGTAGCAGCACCATGCTGGTATACACTACCGGGCATGGGGTGAACGGGTTTACCCTTGAGCCGAGCATTGGCGAATTCTGCCTTTCGCATCCGGATATGAAGATACCCGAGGATGGTGCTATATACAGCATCAATGAGGGGAATCTACTCTCCTCGCCCAAAGGAGTGCAGGACTATGTCGCATGGTGCAAGGAAAGCGACAAGAAGACATCTCGTCCATATAGCGCCAGATACATTGGTTCGCTGGTGGCAGATTTTCACCGCAACCTCATCAAAGGCGGAATTTATATCTACCCCGGCACCACCAAATCACCCGACGGCAAGCTCAGGCTGATGTATGAATCTAATCCTCTCGCCTTCATTTGCGAGCAGGCAGGCGGACTTGCCACTGATGGCATCGGAAGGATCCTGGATATCAAACCCAAGGACCTTCACCAGCGCACCCCGCTTTTCATAGGCTCCAAAAACATGGTAGAAAGGGCCATGGACATGTTATCTATTCAAGAGTAACAATTAGTCTTATTAACTCATTTACAGCATTATAAAAGATAATGTTGTAATACTACTTGCCCATAGAAACGTAATTATTACCAGTATAATACCCTTTTCATAACAACTCAGGTCGGGATAAAATTCATAGCTTTCAGTATCCAATGTTCCTATCAAAACTGAAGTGTTATGGCCAACAAAGCGTCCGACAACCTGCACCGCCTCATCAAATCCCTGAGTAAAGCCGAGAAGCGCTACTTCAAGGTTTTCTCATCCCGTCATGTCATTGGCGAGAAGAACAATTACCAGGTGCTGTTCGACGCCATCGACAAGCAGGATGAATATGATGAAGCCGCGCTGCTGAAGCGGTTTAAGAATAAGCCGCTGGCCCATCGTTTCAGTATTACCAAGAACAGATTGTATGCGGCCATCCTGAAGAGCCTGGATTCATTTCACTCCGGGAGCTCTGTGGAAGCACAGCTACATCGTCAATTACATTGGATAGAGATCCTCTACCACAAGAGCCTCTACGACCAAAGTCTGAAACAACTCCACAGCTCCCGAAAACTGGCTGAAAAACACGAAAAAGTTACCATTCTGGCTGAGCTCGCACGCTGGGAAAAGATGATCATCGAGAAGGAAAACTACGAGAATGTGGACGAGAAAGAACTGAAAAGAATTCTCGCCCGCGACCAGGATCTTGCATCTCAACTGAAGACCTATGATGAGCTCTGGAATGTAAAAAGCAACATATTTCTGACCCTCTACACCCAGGGAAAGGTGCGGAGCACAGAAGAGGTGAGCCGTTATCTGGGTATTATGGATCGCATGGCCAAAGAAGTGGTGGGCGGCAAGAGTAACGTGGAGAACCGTTACATGCTCAACCACATCTACAGCGCATACCACTTTGGTGTGGGTGACTATGAAAACTGCTATCCGTTTCTCGAAAAAAATCTTGCCCTGATTGAATCCAAACCCCACCTGTTCGAAGAAGAGCCCAGCATTTTCCTTTCAGTTCTGACCAATGCCATTTATGTCGGTATGCGACTGGGCAAATGGAAAGAGGCCAACCGGCTGATGGACAAGCTTCGCAAGGTTCCGCAATTGCCAGGGCTTAAAATGAATGAGGATCTCGAGATTCGTTTTTTCACCATCATCAAGTCCACCGAGCTGACACTATACACGCAATCAGGAGAATTTGAAAAAGGACTGGATCTGGTTCCTTCGATTGAAGAAGGACTTTACAAGTATGATGAATGGATCAGTTCTGTCCGCAAAGCGCATTTCTTCTTCAACATCGCCGTTCTGTACTTCGGTGTGGGCAAATACCACGAGGCACTGAAGTGGATCAACCAATTGCTGAACAACGTTGAAATCGACAAGACACGCGACGTTCATTGCATGGCACAGATACTCAACCTCATCATACATCTTGAGCTGGGCAATAAGAGCCTGCTTCCGTTCACCCTGCGGTCAACACTGCGCTTTCTTGAAACACGCAAGAAAGTGTACCGGTTCGAATCCATTATGCTCCGGTTTGTGAACGAAATGCTCAAGAAAAGAGAAAAGAACTCAATTGATCTTTATCAGTCGTTATCCGCTGAATTACAAGGATTAAGCGATGACGCATTTGAATCCAGGGTGTTCGAGTATTTTGATTTTGCAGCATGGGCGCGGGCCAGAGCTGGTAACACCAGTTTTCGGGACGAGATAAGAAGGTAA
>JBEAZL010000006.1:0-3858 GCA_041170085.1 Bacteroidota bacterium | reverse complement strand
CCAGGTCGTGGTTATCGAAGAACCGAAGATCGAAGAGGCAACGCGTTACGCGGAAGAAATGCCTCTCTACCCCGGCGGTGAAGGTGCCATGTACAGCGACATCTACAATAGCATTACCTATCCTGAAATGGAAAAGGAACTGAATATTCAGGGTAAGGTATATGTGGATTTCGTGGTAGAGAAGGATGGTAGCGTTACGGAAGTCGCTGCTGTCCGTGAAGTTAAAGGTGGACCAAACCTCAGCAAGGAAGCCGTGAAAGCGGTGAAGAAGCTGAAGAAGTTCACACCTGCCAAGATGAACGGTAAGCCTGTTCGTCTGCGCATGACGATTCCGATTCAGTTCACTCTCAAATAACACTCGTGACAACACCGGCCGAAGACGTTCCGCCGGTCATTGGTGAGATTATCATGTGAATCAGTCAGCCATCGCACTCTGGTATGGCCTGAATAACATAGCCTGATCATCAGGCGCCCTATTGGGCAGTACAGCGCCGGTTACTCCGGTAACCGGCGCTGACTCTGCCGGGTTTCAATGTACTGTTTCCACATTCTCTAACATCTTACGTCATGACTATTATCCTTGTATTGGGGATCAGTGTTCTTATTACCCTGATTTTGCTCTCTGAAAACGGATGGTCGAGCGTGCTCAGCTCATCCCGCAATGAACTTGTATTCGAAAATCGCAATCGCGAGTATGGTGCTTACCAGCTCCGTCGTGAATATCATGTGCCGCTGATCTGGGCCATGGTGATAGCTCTTTCATTTTTATTCACCGGAATTGTAGCCGCAGGAAAATTCACTTCCCGCGAGCCTGTGGTGAAAACTGAGTTCCGCGACCTGGAAAAGGTGCTGATCGATATCACACCACCAGTTACCACATTCGTTATTCCGCCTGCTGCAACTGAACAATTGCTGCGAGATGATCCTGCGCCCGCGGCGTCTGCGCCGGATGACATTTTGCGCACAGTGGCTGTAGTTACAGATCCGGTTATCACCCTGCCGTCAGTTATCACACCTCCAACTCCTGGTGCTGGTCTGGGCACAGGACCCGTGACCCCCGGACTTCCGGCAGGTGGAGGTGGCACTGGTCCATCAACCGGCTCGCTGATTGGTGGAGGAGATAACGACAAGACCTTTGACTACGCTGAGATTATGCCGCTCTATCCGGGTGGTGAAGAACAGTTGTACCGCGATTTGATGTCGATGGTGAAATATCCTGAGTCGGCCAGACAGAAGAACAGTCAGGGTATGGTAATGCTCTCGTTCGTCGTGGAACGCGATGGCTCGATCACCGAGGTAAAGGCCCTGCGCGAAGTGAAAGGCGCTCCTGAACTGACCTCCGCCGCAACACGTGCGCTCGTGAAGCTGAAGCCCTTTGAGCCAGCTATGGTAAACGGTAACAAGGTCCGCTGCCGCATGGCGATTCCGGTCCAGTTTTCATTACAATAGCTTAACTTCGCACACAGGTAAGAGCGAAGAATTGAAGCGTTTTTCGCTCTTGCCTTTTTAAAGGAAGGATATGCAAAAGAGAAACAACAGTTTGAAGCGTCTCGCCATATATGGCGGTATGGGAATGGTTGTAATATTCTTCGCTTTCGGTGCGCTGCTCATATTCACTCATGTGTTTGAGGATATGATCAGTGGAACGAATAAATATTTACTCGGCGGACTATCGTTTCTCTATGGATTTTTCAGGATAGTTCGTGTTCAGCGTCAAATGCAAAGCCTGAAACAAGATGAAACTCCTTAATGCCTTATTGGTCGCAGTGTTTGCAGTGATGATTTCATCCTGCGGCAATTACGACCTTCACGAAGAAACCGTACAGAGCGGTACGCTCAGGATTGGAATTGATGAGTCGTACACCCTGATGATGGATTCTCAGGTATTTGTTTTTGAACAGCTTTACAAGTACGCAGATATCGTTCCTTCATATCTGCCCGAAGGAGAGGTAATCGATTTGCTGCTGAAGGACTCTATACGTGCAGCTGTTATATGCCGGCCACTTAACGAACAGGAACTGGCGCTGTTTGAATCGAAGAAGAGGTTCCCTGAGTCTGTGGCCATTGCGCAGGACGGACTGGCGTTTATCGTAAATCCTGCCAGTACCGACAGTGTTTTCACCGTTGAACAACTGGAGAAAATATTCCGCGGCGAGATTACCACCTGGGATGAGCTGGGCAGGGGAGGTCCGAAGGAGAAGATTGAAGTGGTATTTGACAACAATAACAGTTGCAACTTCAGACAGATTAAAGAGAGATTCGTGGGAGACGTTGCGTTTCCGTCGAATTGCTATGCAGTGAAGGGAAATGAACAGGTGATGGACCACGTTGCAACCCATCCAGGCTCTGTCGGTGTGATCAGTGTGAGCTGGATCAGCGACACGCACGATCCGACTTCGCTGTCTTTTATCAATAAAGTCAAAGTTTGTGGGGTAGTAGATCCTGCCAATCTCAAGCGCCCGGATCTGCCCCGGAAGCCCATCCCTGCTTACATATACGACAAGAGTTATCCTTTCGGCAGAACGGTTTACGCCATTAGGGCCGGAACAAAAGGGTCGCTTGGCACGGGCTTTGTTTCCCATCTGGCAGGTGAGAAAGGACAGCTCATCATTCAGAAGATGGGAATGGTTCCCACCACACTGCATGTAAGAACTGTCAAAGTCACCGAAGAATAATGATCAACCATTCAAATATGAAATCCTTCAACCTGAAACTGGCTTCTCTTTCACTTGCTATTCTGGCTACCAGTGCCGTTTTTGCTCAGACCAAAGACGAGGCAGTTCGCAAAACCCTCAACGAAAGATATGAGTCGGCTTCTGCTGACTTCAAGAAACTGATGTCCATGGATCCGGCTAACGCCGAGATTTATTTCTATTGCGGTGACAACTATTACTACTGGGGTAAGCAGGAGAATGACATGAATACCATCGACTCTGCCATGGCAGTGTACAAGCGCGGTATCGAAGTCAATCCCGGCAACCCGCTGAACTACGTAGGTTACGGCCGCACGGCATGGCAGAAAGGCGACGAAGCTGTGGCGAACAACCAGTTTGCCAAGGCTATTGAGGTAATTAATACCAAGAGCAACAAGGTCGATAAAACTGTTCAGCAGGTCGCTTATCTCAAGATGGCAGAAACTTTCATCCAGAGCGAAAAGAAGCGACTCCAGGATGCCTACAACTATATCAATCTTGCCATGAAGCTGAATGATAAAAACCCTGAAGTGTATCTGCAGATGGGCGATTATCACTCTGAGAATGATGGTGTCGATCTGTCGAACGCGGTGCGTTACTACAACCAGGCATTTTCACTGGATGCGCAGAACACACGCGTTCTGCTCAGAAAAGGTCAGCTGTATGTGAAGGTGAAGAGTTGGGATGACGGACTGAAGTATTTCAATGAAGCCATTGGAATCGACCCGAATTTTGCTCCTGCTTACCGTGAGCGTGCCGAGCTTCTGTATCGCGCTGGTCGCTATCCGGCCGCTGTGGAATCTTACGGTAAGTACCTTGAACTGAATAACAGCTGCAGGGTACAGCAGCGTTATGCGAGCTTTATCTTCCTCACCAAGGATTATGCAAAGGCAATTTCTGAAATCCAGAATGCCATTCCATGCAATCCGGACAACACGATCATGTATCGCCTGCTGGCATACTCATATTTTGAAAGCGGCGATTACGAGAAAGGAAAGGGCGCCATTGACGATTTCTTTAACCGCGCAGAACAGAAGAAGAATGTGACTGTGCTCGCCAGCGACTATGGCTATCGCGGAAAGCTTCTGTCGAAACTCGGACAGGATTCATTGGGTGTTCTTGACCTCGAGAAGGCCATTGGAATGGAAGGCGGATATCCTGAAGG
>JBEAZL010000005.1:0-8332 GCA_041170085.1 Bacteroidota bacterium | reverse complement strand
GTGCAGATCAGTATACTGTTTGCTTTCAGAGCAGACTGGGAAAGGGCTGGGTCACGCCTTTCACAGATGATGTAATCAAGGCCAGAGCTGCTGCAGGCGACAAGAAACTGCTGGTCTTCTCGCTTTCTTTTGTAGCTGATTGTCTGGAGACCACCATCGAAATCGGAGAGGAATATCAGGAGCTGTTTGAAGAACTGGGCGGAGAAAAGGTTCAGCTTGTTCCTGCAGTAAACGACGATCCTCTATGGATCGACGCGTTGTATGATCTGGTAATTTCCTGATATGAATCCGAGGTCGGTTCAGATTCCATTTGATATACCGGGAAGTCCGGCCGACGGCCATTTTGTTTTTTTAAACAGCAATGGTTCTGGATCCAATTATCTGGCCGGAGGCTGCGAAGCCGAACTGTTGGTGGAGCAGGGCTCTCCTGACGCATTAATCAGGATTGACAAATTCGTGAATGAGCAAAAAGGGAAGTGGATCTTGGGCTATCTGTCGTATGATCTTCGACTGGCCATTGAAAGACTTTCGAATCAGTGCTCCCCGCCTTATCCGCATCCGTGGGTACATCTGTTTGTACCTCAGTGGGTAATCCGATATGAAAATGGAACAGGTGAGGCGTGGGGAAATGATGCAGATGCGAAAATTTACGCAGTGCCGGACATTGTTGCCAGTAACGCAGTGAGGCCTGAGGCGCGCATCTCGAAAGAGGAATACATCAGTCGTGTGAGCTCCTTGAGGTCGCACATCCAGCGAGGCGATATCTACGAGGTCAATTTTTGCCAGGAATTCCATTCCAGTTCTCCGAAGCTGGATCCCTGGAAATTGTACCAGAACCTGAACAGCATTTCACTCGCGCCCATGTCGGTTTATGCCAGCATGGGTGATCTGAACATCATGTCGGCGAGTCCGGAACGTTATATGAAGAAGTCGGGTGGAAGGCTGATTTCACAACCCATCAAGGGAACCATCAGGCGCGGAGTTGGTGAAGACGATGAAATACAGAGGTCCCTTCTTGCCAATAGTGAAAAGGAGCGGGCAGAGAACGTGATGATTGTGGATCTCGTTCGCAACGATTTATCAAGGGTGGCGAAGCGCGGCTCTGTGAGGGTGGATGAGCTTTTTGGCATTCATACTTTCAAAACGGTTCATCACATGATCAGCACGGTCAGCTGTGAGCCACAGGAAGGGATTTCGTTCTCTGATGTGCTCAGAGCTACATTTCCCATGGGCAGCATGACCGGTGCCCCGAAAATATCGGCCATGAACCTGATAGATACTCATGAGGCAGTGGCCAGAGGACTATACTCCGGAACCTTCGGTTATATCGCGCCAAACGGTGATTTCGATTTCAATGTCCTGATCAGGAGCTATATCTGGCATCAGCAAGATGGTTATCTGTCATGTCATGCAGGGGGAGCCATTACATCGTTGTCGGACCCGCATCAGGAGTATGACGAGAGCATGCTGAAGGTGGATGCACTGCTCCGGGCATCGGTGATGTAACAGTTCTTGTTCATTGGCAATCCTGTATTAGGTTTGCAACTCAACACAACCTACAGACTTTATGGGACGGATTTTCGAAAAACGGAAGCATAAGATGTTTGCCCGCTATGACAAGATGGCGAAGGCATTTACCCGTATCGGAAAAGAAATTGCGATGGCTGTTAAGGCCTCTGGGCCTGATCCGGCGTACAATCCGCGTTTGCGACAGGCAGTGGCCAACGCCAAGGGCGTGAATATGCCTAAGGATCGCGTGGAAGCTGCCATCAAGCGTGCTGTGAGCAAGGACTCCAGCAACTATGAAGAAATGGTTTATGAGGGCTACGGTCCATATGGCGTGGCCATTCTGGTTGAAACAGCCACAGACAATCCAACGCGTACCGTGGCCAACATCCGCATGTATTTCAATCGCGGTGGTGGTACATTGGGCAATAGCGGATCGCTGAGCTTCATCTTTGACCGTAAGGGAGTATTCCGTATTGCGAAGGAAAATGTGCCTAACCTGGAAGAACTCGAGCTGGATCTCATTGATTCAGGTCTCGATTCCATTGAAGAGGATGAAGGTGTAGTGACTATCTACACTGCTTTTGCCGATTTCGGCAATATGCAGAAGGCGCTTGAAGAGCGCAGCATAGCGGTTACCTCGGCCAAGCTTGAACGCATACCTAATTCATACGCCGAGGTAAATGAGACACAGATGGACGAAATTCTGGAGCTCGTGGAGAAGATCGAAGAGGATGACGATGTTCAGGAGGTATATCACAACCTGAAGTAAGTTATCTTTCCATCTATAAATTCGGAGAATGAAATCAAAGTTTCTGTTTTTGGGTGTTCTTTTTCTGGCCTTCAGTTCATGTACTAAGGATCCCGGTGAAGGTGGAAACTCCAGCATATCCGGTAGTGTGGAGAGGGAAATACGAATTGTCCTTGCCAACCCTGCCACCTACCAGTACACCGTTCCGGCTGCTGATCAGGATGTGTACATCGTTTACGGCGACCAGATATCGCCCGGAGACCGTGTCTGGACCAATTACAATGGGGAGTATGAATTTTTGAATCTTCGTAAAGGGAAGTACACCATTTACGTTTATAGCAAAGACACTACCGGTGCTATCAATGTCGATCCCGATCACATGGTAATCCGGCAGGAAGTGGAGATCACAGAGAACAAGCAGGAAGTTACGGTTCCCTTGCTGACCATCTATGACACTCCGTAGTCTCCTATTCATAGCGGTATTTTCGTTCCTGCAAATGCAGGCCTGGACTCAGAATGTCAAGGACGCCGGTTTGTGGACCTCTGCATCAGTGAGTTTCGATCTCGGTAAGGGCATTGACGGGTCTTTGAGTCCGGAAATCCGTTTTGACGAGAATATTTCCCGGGTTGCGGGCTTCTTTGCAGATGCAGGTGTGAAGATTAAGCTGCACAAGGCTCTTGATGCTTCTCTGGAATACAGGTTTGGGGGCAGGAGAAATGACAATATCTACGAGCAGAGACACCGTTTCAGCACCGGGCTCAGCGCAAGTCATGAGATAGAGAAATTCCGCTTCAAGCTTACCACAAGATATCAGGGCGCACCCGCTGTCGGAAGTGGTGAAGGTGACGTTGATCTCAGGACGACCTGGCGCAACAAGCTGGCTGTAACCTACGATGCACCTAAGAAGTTTGAAATCACTACAGCATTCGAAATCTTTACTGGACGATGGTCTGAGGGGCTGTCCGACTGGCGCTGGCAGATGAATATTGAAAAGGCGCTGTCCAAGCGAAAATCTGTCGCTGTAGGTTATCTCATACAGAAGGATCTCGGTGACTTCGACATGGATTATGTCTTTTTGCTTTCCTACAGCTATACACTGCGCAAGAAGGATAAAGAGAAGGAACCGCCCATTCTGATTACACCGTCATTCTGAGATAGTCTCCATTGCAATTCCGGCCTTAAATTCGCGGCCTCATTCCTGAACATTATTCCCTTGAAAAAGAAAATTCACTCCGCCCTCATTTCCGTCTTTTCCAAAGAAGGCATTGACGAGATCGCTCAGAAGCTGCACAAAGAAGGCGTAGTGATATACAGCACAGGTGGCACCCAAACCCATCTGGAAGCATTGGGAATACCTGTTGTAGCTGTGGAAAGCCTTACCGGTTATCCGAGTATTTTCGGAGGTCGGGTAAAAACACTTCATCCCAAGGTATTCGGAGGAATTCTTTACAGGCGCGACAATGATGTGGATATAGCTGAATCGGTGGAATTTGAAATTCCATCTATAGATCTGGTATTGGTGGATCTATATCCATTTGAGGACACCGTAGCGTCTGGCGCATCGCATGAAGATATTATTGAAAAGATCGACATCGGAGGTATTTCTCTGATACGTGCGGCGGCCAAGAACTACCGCGATGTGCTGATCGTTCCCTCAAGAGCATATTACGGAGAATTGAATGCCATACTGGATGCCGGTGCCACTACAGATGAGGACCAGCGCAGGAAGATGGCAGCAGCTGCATTTGATGTTTCATCGCACTACGACAGCAAGATATACGGATACATGGCAGGAGATGAGGCAGGTTCGCTGAAGATCAGTGAACCAAAGCATCAGGCACTTCGCTATGGCGAGAATCCTCATCAGCGTGGAGTGTTCTATGGCGATATGAATGCCATGTTCGACAAGCTCAATGGCAAGGAGCTTTCGTACAACAATCTTCTCGATGTGGAAGCGGCTGTTTCATTGATGCGCGATTTTGCCGTGGACAATTTCACATTCGCCATTCTCAAGCACAACAATGCTTGTGGCATAGCAACGAGAGCTACAGTTGCTGAGGCCTATCAGGCCGCCCTTGCCTGTGATCCCGTTTCAGCTTTCGGCGGTATTCTCATCACCAATGGTGAAATAGATCTGAAGGCTGCGGCGCACATTCACGAATTGTTCTGTGAAGTGATCATTGCACCATCCTATTCAGATGAAGCCCTGGAATTGTTGAAAGGCAAGGCGAATCGCATTATTCTCAAACAAAAGAACGCTGAAGTTTCATCATGGCAGGTTCGCACATTGCTGAACGGATACATTGCACAGGATCGCGATGAGAAGTCGGAGACGGTGGCTGATCTGAACTGTGTAACCCGGGCCAGTTCTTCGGCACAAGAACTGAACGATCTGATATTCGCGAATAAGCTGGTGAAACACACCAAGAGCAACACGATTGTCATTGCCAAGGGCGGTCAGCTGTGTGCCAGCGGAACCGGACAGACATCCCGCGTAGATGCGCTCAGGCAGGCCATAGAAAAGGCTACACAGTTTGGGTTTGATCTGAACGGTGCTGTAATGGCCAGCGATGCATTCTTCCCCTTTCCGGATTGTGTTGAAATTGCACACGATGCGGGTATCCGTTCTGTCGTTCAGCCCGGAGGATCCATCAAGGATCAGCTATCCATTGACTACTGCGATGCGCATGGCATGGCCATGTACATGACCGGAGTAAGGCATTTCAAGCATTGATGCCTCCACCGACAGCACAGCTGTCATGGTTCCTGTAATGAAGTCTCGGAGGAGTTTTACTTACCTGTGATATACTGCTCAATTGCCATGCTCATGGAAGGAGCTTTGGGGTTTGGAGCATAGACATCAATGCGCAGGTTGGCATCCTGAACGGCTTTGGCAGTGGTCTGACCAAAGATGGCAATCTTGGTGGTATTCTGCTTGAAGTCAGGGAAGTTCTTGAATAACGACTCAATGTCGGATGGCGAGAAGAATACCAGCATGTCGTACTTCACATCAGCCAGATCGCTGAGGTCGCTGCACACTGTCTTATACATCACGGCCTTGGTAAACTGAATTCCTTCCTTTTCCAGGGTTTCCGGTATCGATGGCTTCAGCAGATCAGAGCAGGGCAACAGATATTTTTCGCTCTTGAACTTACGGATAGGATCCATAAGGTTCTGGAAAGTGTTCTGTCCGAAGAATATCTTCCTCTTTCGGTACTGGATGTACTTCTGTAAATAGTAAGCTATTGCTTCAGACATACAGAAGTAGCGCATATCGTCCGGAATGGTAATGCGCATGTCGCGTGCGATGCGGAAGAAGTGGTCAACAGCATTGCGGCTGGTAAAGATGACAGCGGTGTGGTCGAGAATGTTTACACGTTGCTGTCTGAAATCAAGTGCTTCAACACCTTCCACATGGATAAAGGCACGGTAGTCGATCTTGATCTTGTATTTCTTGGCCAGATCGGCATATGGATTCTTGTCGGTACCCGGGTTCTCCTGAGTAATCAGAATGGACCTGATTTTTTCACCGGCAGGCAGAGGTGATGTAACGGGTACAGTGAATACACCAGGACCTGAAGCCACAGGCTTATCTTTTTTAGGAGCAGGTTTCTTTGCTGATTCAGCCGCGTCCCGGACAGGAGCTTCCTTTTTTAGAGGGGTGCTCTTGGTAGTTGCCTTTTCAGATGAAGCCGACTTGGCCTTCGATGTGGTGTTTGCTGATTCTCCTTTCACCCTTGGTCCTGCTTTTTCGGTCTTATTCTTACCCTTACTGGCAGAGGCATCCGCAGTTTTCTTGTTGCTCGTCTTCTTCTTCATGATTGCAGCGCCCTGTATACTACCAGCAGAGGTAAAATTTCAAGGGTGCAAATGTAGAAAAAGATATAGAACGGACTGATGCCCAAACGAAGGGAATTAACCACCCCCCTCCCGAGGCGGAAAAGAAAGGCTGATGCGGCCAAAATGGCAATGCTGATCAGGGCCATCGGGAACCACTGGACGGGCAGGTATGCCATAAGGACAGCGGCTGGCAGGAGGACAACACCGAAAATCCGCAGGACCAGAAAAACATTGAACTGGTACTCTTCCAGACCGAAATCTCCTCCGGCCAGATGACGGACAATCGCGATAACTCCTGTTTTACCGAAATAAACCATGGCCATGGCCAGACATAGCGAGACCCAGAGCAGGGCTCCGGACAGGTAGGGAATGGTTATCTGGTAGTAAGCGAGAATCAGGTAAATGATGAGCGAGCTCAGGGCCACAAAAACCAGGGTCTGCAACAGGTGATGGCGAACCAAACTGGTCTCTTCCCTGGCCACCTGCCTCATGATGCGGATGTTTACGGCAGCGCTGAAGGTTCTCGAAAAGCGGGTAAACGAGCGGAGTTTGCCCCACGTGAGGATGAGCAATGACGCTGTGAAGACCAGAATCATCCAATCCTCGGCGAGATGATAGAGCGGGCGCTGGACCATGAAACGAAACTACAATTCAGTGTATGAATGCAGCGATCTGAGTAGTTGTATTTACCAACAATCAGCGAATCATTTTCAGGAACTGGATTTCCTGTTCCGTGAGCAATCTGGCGCGGCCTCTGGGCAGGTCTTTTTTGGTAAGACCGGCAAAAACTACGCGATCCAGTTTCTTGATGTTGTAGCCAAGATGTTCGAAGATGCGGCGCACAATGCGGTTACGTCCTGAGTGTATTCGAAGACCGACCTGATGTTTGTCTTTGCCATCACCCACAAACGATACCTCATCGACTTTGATGAAACCATCGTCAAGTTCAAAACCATCGCGCATCGCCTGCAAATGCTCTGTGCTAACCTTTTCAAGAAGTTCTACATGGTAAATCTTCGGGAATCCGTGCTTGGGGTGCATGAGCCGCTTGGCGAGATCTCCGTCGTTCGTAAACAGAAGCAAACCTGTTGTCTGACGGTCAAGTCGTCCAACGGGGTAGATACGTTCCTTACAGATGCCTTTCACAAGATTCATGACTGTGCGACGACCGCGCTCATCTTCCATGGTGGTGATGTAGTCCTTGGGCTTGTTCAGCAGGACATACTTCAGTTTTTCACGGTTAATGAACTGACCATCGAATTGTACCTTGTCTGTTGCGGGGTCAATCTTGTGTCCCAGCTCTGTAACCACCACTCCGTTCACCTTCACCAGTCCAAGACTAATAAATTCATCGGCTTCCCTTCGGCTGGCTACTCCGGCATTGCTGAGGTATTTGTTAAGTCTTACAGTTCCATCATCCGAAGTTGATTTTTCTGTCTCCTTCCTTCGTCTGTCGTATTTGCCCTTGTAAGGACTTTTTCTTCCGAATTCGTCTGTTCCGGATTTTCTGTATGGTCTATCCTGTCCATAGGAACTGCCGCGCGAATAGCTGCGGGGTGATGTTGATTCATCTTTTCGCTCATAGCGGCCGGTGCCTGTGCGGGCTCCGTCTCTGCTACCAGCTGAGCGACCAGTTGACCTGTATGATGAAGATTCATCAGAACCTTCTTTTCTGCCGTAGGATTTTCTTTTGTCGTCACCATAACCTCCGGTGCGGGGTGGGCGACCTGAATCTGATCTTTCGGGCTTACCGTATGATTTTTTTCTATCGTCGCCATAGCCGCCGGTACGCGGTGCACGGGTTGATCCTGACTGCTCTGATCGTTCAGACCTGCCGTACGATTTTTTTCTAGGGTCGCCGTAGCCTCCGGTGCGCGGCGCACGGGTTGATCCGGACTCCTCTGATCTTTCGGATTTACCGTATGTTTTTTTTCTGTCGTATGAACCTGATGAAGTCCCCGATGATGAGCGGTAGGGTTTTCCACCTTCTGATGATTCACGGCTGTATGATTTCTTAGGGCCGCCAGAAGACGGTCTTCCGGGACCCTTACCTGAACGTTCAGGGCGGGCGGAGAATTCTTTATCGCCTTTGGGCCTGAAGGGCTTGTCATCGTCGGTTCTCCGCTTGTTGCCGGCAGTGCGGGCAGGTCCGCGTTTTGATGAACCACCTGATGGTCCCGATTTACGGGGAGACGATGAACTGCTCCTGGTCGGTTTGCCTGATTTTCTGGTCA
>JBEAZL010000004.1:0-4061 GCA_041170085.1 Bacteroidota bacterium | reverse complement strand
GGACATACACAGGTACGGACGAGGTAATGCTGTATGTAAGTGCATCCGATGAGTGCGGACAATCACTGGAAGATTCACTGCTGCTGGCCAGCTTTTATATTCCACTCAGCATCTCACTTTCTGACAGCACAAGTGTACCGTGTGCCGCAGAGACTTCACTCAGTGTAGACATCAGCAATGGACAGGGTCCATACGAGGTGCTCTGGGATCACAATGGCTCAGTGCTCGGAAATGGTCCGGTCATTCAGAACGTATTTGTCCTGGAGAGCACATCTGTGGAAGTTGAAGTGACGGATGGCTGCGGGAATATTCAGAGCGATGTAATGTGGGTTGATGCGGCAGCTCAGACTCTGCTCATTGAGCCCGTCACAGATGTGGCAGTCCTCTGCGGAGAAGCCCTGAATCTCTCCGTGTCTGTAGAGCAATCAAACGGGTCAGCTTATATACAATGGTGGCTCGATGGACAATTGATTTCGGAGAACGCGGAACTCATTTTTGAAGAGGTAATTGGTCCCATGACTTTTGAATTGCAGGTAACCGATGAATGCGGCCAGGCATGGCAGCAGGAAGTGAATGTTCAGTTTGAAGCCGGTGAGTTGTTTCTTGAACTACCTGAATCCATTGAGCTTTCCTGCGGCGAAACAGTTACACTTGAACCCTCCATCATCTCGGATAACGAATTCTCAATTCCATTGTGGTATCTGGACGGTGTGTATACATCAGGAGGAGAAAGCTTTTTATTTGATGAACCGCAAAGCGGATGGATTAGTTGTACAGTCACAGATGCTTGCGGAAACTTCGCTGTGGATTCAACCTGGATTACTGTGGATGCATCAGGGGATCCACTGGTGGTTCAGCCCATAGCAGATGTCAGCGTCATGTGTGGAGAGATTCTCAATCTGTCAGTGATAGTTGAGCAATCAAATGGAGCTTTCAATACATCATGGTGGTCCGACGGACAATTATTGTCTGAAACCATTGAGCTTATTATAGATGAAGTCACCGGACCCATGAGCATTGAAGTAGTTGTATCAGACGAATGTGGTCAGGAATGGCAACAGGAGGTTAATGTTTTCTTTGATGCCGGTGAGCTGTCCCTGGAGCTGCCTGAGTCAGTTGAGCTTGCCTGCGGTGAAACGGTAATGCTGGAACCCGTTATTGTTTCGGATAACGACACCTCAGTCCCCTCGTGGTATGCAGACGGAGCTTTTGCATCACAAGGAGAGAGCTATATCTTTGATGAACTGCAAAGCGCATGGATCAGTTGTGAAGTGATGGATCTCTGCGGAAACTTTGCTATTGACTCAACATGGGTGAGCGTTGAGCCTGGCGAAATGAGCGTCAGCATCAGCGACACTGTAATTTGTTCAGGGGGTACCGCCTCACTTCAGGCTGATGTTATTGGAGGTACTGGTGAGCTGATGTATTGGTGGAATGGAAACACAGGCGATTCAGAGGAAGTGTTTTTCTTGAATGAAAGCTCGGTCATCGAAGTAATGGTCGAAGATATTTGCGGACTGACAGCCACAGATGAAGCGGAAATTACTGTTCTTGAATTAACACCGGAAATCGGGATTGAAGAGTTGTCCGGGGGTTATAGCCTTCAGTTATTGGATACCTGTGCAGCATGTTCATACACCTGGACATTGCCCGATGGAAGCACCCTGTCTTCGCAAATCTTAGAGTACTATCCGGTTTCGGGCTACGATAATGTGATCCTGCTTGAGGTGAACAATGGTGTTTGCTATTGGTCTGAATTCTGGCATTTCGAACCGGAGTCTGCCATTTATGTTCCCAATGCATTCACACCTGACGGCGATGGCGTGAATGATGTGTTCTCGGTTGCTTCAACCGGGCTGGTTGATTTTGAATGCGTCATTTTCGACAGGTGGGGTGAAATCGTATTCAGAACTTCAGATCCTTCATTCACATGGATGGGCGATGTGCAGGGTGGTGGTTATTATGCCCCTGATGGAGTTTATACATGGGTAATTCATGCCGGAAATGGCATAGGAGAAAGTTGGGTAAAGCGTGGAAGCGTTGTATTGATCAGGTGATGTAAAAAACTCTCGTCATGAAGCTACGATTAATCTTTTTCATTTCACTTATTCCACAGCTTTTGTCTGCGCAGTTTTGCGGATTTGATCATTCCAAAGAAGATGCATTTCGCGATGTTCGTGTGTTGAGAAGGCAGGGCGAGATAGAGCGTCAGGTGCGCGAATGGTTGTCTGTTCAAAGAGGCGGGGACATGGAGATATACACCATTCCTGTTGTTGTGCATGTGATTCATCAGAACGGTGGAGAGAATATTCCCGATGAACAGGTAGAGAGTGCCGTCGAACTGCTGAACAATTCGTTTGCCAATCTCGACCTTTATTACAATCCCGAAGGCATCAACATACCCATCCGGTTCTGTCTGGCACATGTGGATCCGGATGGAAACTTTCACAGTGGTATCAATAGAGTCGAATCTGCGCTTACGACTGTGAATATCCCTTCGCAGGAACAAGACTTGAAAGATCTGATCAGATGGGATACTGAAAGATATATGAATGTGTGGGTAGTCGCCAGCCTGATTCGCGATGTGGGTAATGAAGGTATAGTGGGCAATGCCACAGTACCCTATTTTCATGGTTCAGAGAACGACGGACTTATTATCGAAGCCACATTCTTTGGCGGAACAGTCGTTCAAAACAAGGTATTCACACATGAAACAGCGCATTACCTCGGACTCTATCACACCTTTGAAGGAGGCTGTGTGAACAGCGATTGTCTGAGCGACGGTGATCTGGTTTGCGACACTCCGCCGGACGGTATTGTGTCGCCGTTTGGTTGTGAGGATGGAGAAAATTCATGTACATCGGACGAAGATGATCTGTCGGATAACAATCCCTTCAGACCGGTTGAATCAGGTGGAATAGGCGATCAGCCTGACATGCAGGAGAACTACATGGATTACTCTCCGCTGACCTGTTACGAGCGGTTTACTCTCGGACAATGTGAACGTATGGTTGCCATGTTGCTTACTGCAAGAGCGAGTCTGCTGGAAGGGGATCGTTGCAATCCGCCATGTACGATTGAAACAACTGTCAATGTGGTTGTCGGGCAGAATGCCATACTTCTGGGGGAAAGCCTGCTCTTCGAAAACAGCAGCACGGGTTTTAGTGGTGCAACATGGTATGTGAACGAAGATGAGGTTTCTGAGAATGAGGATTTTTTGTTTGAGCCGCTCGAAGCGGGAGATTATTTCATCGAAGTCTTGTTGTACAATGATGAACCCGGCTGCAATATTGAACTGGAATTCGATATTGAAGTCATATGTCCTGCTACGGCCATGTTCAGTCATCCCGGAAGTAACGTTATTCCGGATGACCAGATAGCGCTGAATAACGAATCCATTCTCGCCACAGAATATGAGTGGTACTACGATGGTGAACTGGTTGCCATAACCGAGGATGTGATCATCACTTTCGATGAGCTGGGCACTCATGAGGTTTGCCTTGTCGCATCGAACAGTGCGTGCAGCACGAGTCATTGCGAGTCGTTCAATGTCGGCAGCTGTGCCTCATCGCGTGAAAATGACAATTGGTACTTCTATACAGGCGAAACCTCTGTGAATCATTATAAATTCACCGAAGATGGACTGAGTGAAGAGACTCTGTATATGGATTATGCCGAGAATAAATCAACACTCAGCACTGCCAATGGTGATTTGCTCTTCTCTACTAACGGCGAAGAACTTTTTGATGCTTCATTCAATGTAACACCGAACGGCAGCGGATTGCTCGGACATGTATCTGCGCGCAAGGGAGCCTTGTTCACTCCAAAGCCGGGAAGTGATCACGAATATTATCTGTTCACACTGGATGCAGAAGAAGTGGACATGCTGAATGGACTGCGTTATCATGTCATTGACCGCAACCTCAACGGTGGACTGGGCGATATTGTCCCGGATATGAAGAATATACTCATCTCGGTGCCGGAGACAGAGACTATGGCGGCCATAAGGCATTGCAATTACGAGGATCTATGGCTTATCGTTTACAATGTGGCCGACGAAC
>JBEAZL010000003.1:0-5915 GCA_041170085.1 Bacteroidota bacterium | reverse complement strand
CTTTACGACCCATCAGCTGTGAGTGAAACCAGCATGCAGCAGCAGCGCTGGGCGGGATTAATCAGCCTTGGCTTCCGCTACTGATCAGTATTATCCCAAATTATGCATTAGAAAATCTATTGCGGCCTCAAATCGCTGTGAAATCGGTCGCTTCGCTGCATTTTGTTCAGTCAGCATACAGTGAGTATGATTCCCTCACAAAATGACTGATTTCTTTGCGTTTTGAACCCTCATAACAAAGTTCTAATGCATAATTTGGGATTATTTACCTTCCCATTCAGGCCAGCGACCCGGAGTGTAGGGAGCACCTGCCATTTCGAGGTCTTGTTCGAGTTGTTGAAGGCTTTGTTCAATCCGTTTTACTTCCGGCAACACCTTGCTGAATTGTCGCTGCGCAATCAGAAGCGACTCCTTCATCGAGGCACTTACTTTCACGGTTACACCAAAAGTGTTGCCCTGAATGGTCGACACACGGTCGTTGATGGAAGGTGTTACTTCAAATTCTCTTCTTGCCCTGGTAGCATCGCCGAATAACTCAAGCTTTGCTTTGTTCAGGTCATTGCGAATGGTCTGATGTCTTTCCAGTACTTTCTGTATCGGCGACTGAACATCCAGTGCTGCATTGGAAAGGGCAGAGAGTCTGTTGTCCATATCACCAACAATGTCGCTCAGTGCTGAAACTGCTTTGCGAAGTTCAGCGACATCGCGGTTGAATGTTTCATTGGCTTTCATGTCAACCGGCAGCGTGTGATTTTCGAGAAGCTTCACGCTGAAAGATTCCGGTCCGGCTAATTCGGTGACCATACCATCTTCAACCCTGGCAACAGAAACACTGTAAATGCCTGGTGAGGCGAGATATCCGAGCTCCTTTCCTCCGAATAATACATCGGGTTCCGGTTCGTAGCGTTCATTCACCGGCGCAGGAGTGGCATAACGGAAGTCCCAGGTTATTCTGTTCATTCCCTTGGATGCAGGTGCTTTGAGATGACGTACGATGTTGCCGTTGATATCGCGGATGGTGAAAAGGAGAAACGGATCTGTCTGATTATCCTCGAGTCTTAAAGAATCGATTGAAGGATAATAGACCTTTTCATTCTTATCGTATTTGGCCTTTTCTGCCTCTTTGCGTTTGTCTTTCAGCTTCTTCACGCCATCTTTCAGGTGATATGTGAATACCGCTCCCACCGCGGGATTCGGAGCATTGTACAAATTACTTCCGAGATGACCTTTGTCTCGCAGACCATAAGGATATGATTCAGTAAACAACAAGCTTTCTTTTATCGGAAAGATGTGCGCAGGCTTTTCCATGTTCTGCTTATTGAGATGACGCAGCGGACTGTAGTCGTCCATAACATAGAATCCGCGACCGAATGTGGCCAGCACCAGATCATTCTCTCTGCGTTGGATTTCGATGTCGCGCACAGCAACCGTGGGCAGACCGTTTTTCAGTTGGTTCCATGATGAGCCACCGTCTGCCGAGAAGAAGATTCCGAATTCAGTTCCTGCGAAAAGAAGGTCTTTGTTCACATGATCTTCGGCGATGCTGTACACGCTTCCTCTTTCGGGAAGGTTGGAGGCAATAGGTTTCCAGGTCTTTCCGGCATCTGTGGTCTTGAGCACATATGGCTTGAAGTCGCCATAGCGATGATGGTTGTAACACACGTAAGCTACCTGTTTATCGTGAAGTGAAGCGATAACCTGATGCACGTAGCTCATGGAAGGTACGCCGGGGAGGTTGTCAAATTTGGTCCAGTTCTGACCACCGTCTGTGGTGAGCCACAGCAGTCCGTCGTCAGTTCCTGCCCACAATACATTCTGATCCAGTCTTGATTCAGCAATGCTGGTGAGCTGACCAAAGATGTCTGTGCTTCCATTTTTTGCGATGGCATCTACCGACCATACCTTACCCATCACCTCGAGTTTGTTGCGATCAATCTGACGACTCAGATCAGGACTAATCGCTGTCCAGCTATCACCACGATCATCGGTTCTGAACACTTTGTTGGCTCCGAAATAAAGTCGTGTATTGCTGTGCTGACTGATCAGCAACGGGGCATCCCAGTTCCATCTGAGGGCGGGTTCACCTTCTTTTTCGATAGGACGTATGTATACCGACTGGCCGCTTTTTCTGTCGAAGCGGCTGAGACCTCCGTATTGACTTTGAGCATAGATGAGATCGGGATTACCGGGATCCACTTGTGTTTCAAAACCATCACCAACTGATGTTACATACCAGTCTGAGTTCAGAATACCATTAACAGATGTAGTTCGCGATGGACCACCAAGGCTTAGGTTATCCTGAGTACCACCATGTATGTGATAGAAAGGGAATGCATTGTCTGTCGATACTTTGTAAAACTGAGTGACCGGAAGGTTTCCTTTGAATTCCCATGTGCCGGCGAAATCCCATGTTTCATAGACACCACCGTCGCAACCAACAAGCAGGTGTTGCGCGTCCTGTGGGTCGATCCAGATGCAATGGTTGTCAATGTGCTTATTTATCTCGCCAAGATTGACCATGGTCTTACCACCATCATTGCTGTACTTGTAATAGGTATCGGTGATAAAGATTCTGTCTGCGTCATGAGGGTCGCATGTCAGCTCCTGATAGTAGTTTCCGGAAGTTGAAAATCCTGAGCGCTTTTCCCAGCTTGCACCGCGGTCAGTTGAGCGGTATACGCCGCCCTTGCCATCTTTGCCCTCAACCACGGCGTAGATCCAATCCGGATTTACCGGACTGATACCAATACCAATCCTGCCGAGGTCGCCACCGGGTAATCCGCCTTCCAGCTTTTTCCATGTGGCACCACCATCAGTTGATTTGTAGACTGCAGACTCAGGGCCTCCTCCGATGTAGGTGTGAACCTTTCTCATGCGCTGGTGAAATGCCGCATAGAGAACATCTGGATTGCGAGGATCCATGAGCAGGTCGTTGCAACCGGTGTACTGACTTACACTTTTTACGCAAGTCCAGGTATTTCCTCCATCAGTGGATTTGTACACACCACGGTCTCCGCCTTCTTTCCATACCGGACCATATACCGCTACGTAAACGATGGAGCTGTTCGATGGGTGCACAATGATCTCAGCAATGTGTTCTGAATTAGCGAGTCCCATGTTTTTCCAGCTTTTTCCTCCGTCCTCACTCTTATACACGCCATCACCATAGGCAACAGAACGCTGGTTGTTGTTCTCGCCGCTGCCCACCCATACTGTTGATGGATTGGCCGGATCCAGCGACACACAACCGATGGAATAAGAGCCCTGATCATCGAACACAGAAAAATAGGTAGTTCCGTAATTGGTAGTTTTCCATACTCCGCCCGAAGAAGATGCCACATAGTATTCACTGGGCTTCTCCGGATTCACAGCGAAATCGGAAATTCTGCCAGATGTAACTGCTGGTCCGACAGAGCGGAATGACAGTGCACCGTATTGTTCTGCAGGAATAGCAGCAACGGTTGATTCAGCAGTTTTCGCACTGCCTTTTTTCTGGGCAGATGCTGTCAAAGGAATACAGGCAATGCCGAATGAAAGAATCATCAGAGCCTGAGCTGTTCTGAAAAATGAATGCATGGTTTCGGTTTTTGGAGGTCACCAAATTACAGGAGAACTGACCGGTATCAGCTTTTTTTGGATGAACGGTAATTCCGCTTAACTTGGTTGCAAACTGTACCACATGAAAAGGATTACACTCATCGTTATGACCACGCTTTTCGCAACAGTGTCATACGCTCAGACCTGCAGTACTTCAGGCAATGTGGTTGTGTATGCGAATTACGACGGGGGTATTCTGACCATTAACTGCGACCTGAATATTCCGAATCTTAAAATAGGGATCTGTACCTATGAGGCTGTTCAGGTAACCCTTACAGGCCCTTATGTGGGTAATGTGACTGAGGTGATCTATGCGGGGTACAATGCGGACAACAACAATTGCGGAATCGGTGTTTTCAGCACGAGTATTACGGGGGTGTCGCCTTCCATAGTGGACATTCTTTTTGCACCACCTGTTACTTACACTGATTCCTTCGGATATCCATATATCATTTGCGGATATACGTGCACGAGTGGTTATCAGGGAGGATGTAACACTTCGATTCAGGTTGCGGAATACTTCACAGATACTTTCGGTGGATCATTGTATTTGTACGACACCCAGTACGGTTGCTGGAACAATGAAACCGTGAGCATTTCACAGGGCGGTAGTTGCTGCCCCGGCGCAACACCCATTCCTCAGGCTTTCTTTAACTCAGAAGACCAGTTGCTGTGTGCAGGACAGTGTATTGATTTCTCTGATGAAAGCAGCGGAGGCACCATTACTTCATGGAACTGGTCTTTCCCAGGAGGAAATCCGGCCTCTTCAACTTCTCAGAATCCTCAGAACATCTGTTATCTGAATAACGGAATTTATACAGCGACACTGACAGTGGGCAATTCGTTCGGAAGTACCAGTTATGCTTCGCAGATCAATGTGATTTCTTGCGGTATACCCGGTTGTACTTATCCGGATGCGCTCAACTACAATCCCACAGCCACCGTCGATGATCAGACTTGTATATTCAATTGTGCAGGCGATACATGTCCGGCAGATTTCAATGATGACGGCATTATCGGAGTGTCCGATCTGCTGGCATTTATCGGCATCTACGGAACTTCTTGTCCGGAATAGGAAAGATATTATTTGTCTTTCTTCTTTCCTGTAACAATGAATTCTGTGCGTCTGTTTTGCTGATGCTTATCCTCCGTGCATTCTACGCCATCAGTGCATCCATTGAGCAATTTGCGCTCTCCGAATCCTTTGCTGTTGATGCTTCCACGATTCACACCGTGCTTCACGAGGTAATCAACCACAGCTGAAGCTCTCTTGTTACTGAGATCATCATTGTATTCATGACTACCCCGGCAGTCAGTGTGGCTGTGAATTTCGAATTTCAACTGCTGATTATCGCGGAATAACTTGACAACCTGTTCCAGGTATGGCTCCGCATCAGGACGAATATCCCACTTGTTATAATCCCAGTAAATGTTCGGTATGTCATAAATGCCCTTCGGAATGCCCGCCTGTTCGGTTGACTCCGAGTTATCAGGCTGACCAGTGGTTCCGGCAGTTTTCTCAGGAGCCGAAATGATTACCTCTTTCAGCTCGGTCACCTTTTGCAATTCCTGGCTGGTAACAATGTCTTTGGTACTGACATTGTCAGAGGTGCTGAAGTATCCTTCGAGTTCGGTGGTTATTTTGTAATCCTTACCAGGGAGAAGGTCGGCTGCGTAAACTCCGTTTCCATCGGAGTAATATGTTTCAGTGGTACCATCGGTCAGGTTCTGGATGGTAATCATCGCACCTCCGAGAGGTAATTTACTGGACTCACCAGCTACAAGACCTTTCAGGGTGATTTCAGGAACTTCATAGGTGAACTTATATATAAGGTCATTGCCCGAACGCGCTGATGTAAAGTATCCTGATTTTCTGTCCTCATTCCAGATCAGCGTGAAATCATCTCTGTTGGAGTTGATAGGAAAACTCACGTGATCAGGATCTTCCCACGAACCATTATTTCTGACTGAATACAGAATGTCGAATTTGCCCAATGACCTGTGTGAGTCACTCGAGAAGTAAAGGGTGTCATTACCAAGTGTGGTCGGGAATACCTCATTGCCTTTTGTATTCACTGTGCTACCCAGGTTAGCAGGACTTCCCCACTGACCCCCGTTCACCGGCACGGTCCAGATATCCATTCCTCCGAATCCTCCGGGGCGGTCAGAACTGAAATAAAGCGCAGAGCCATCAGCCGAGAAGGCCGGATGTGCGTTCTTGCTCTTCGTGTCATTAAAGCTGAGCAGTTCGGGCTTTCCCCATGTGCCGTCTGGTTGCGAGCGGCTCATATAAATCTGGGTGTTGCTTTCATTCTTGT
>JBEAZL010000002.1:0-3774 GCA_041170085.1 Bacteroidota bacterium | reverse complement strand
GTTCTTACAAGTTTTTATCGCCAAGGTTGATGCACCCTTTCGGATGCGGTGAATGGCAATCTCGCCATCACCTCATCATGACCACATGCCCCTTGATTTTCTCCATGGTGCCGGTTTGGGCGTTCAGGACCTCTATGACATAAGGGTACACGTCGTTCTGAACGAAATGTTCACCGCCATTCATGTTTCCCATCCAGGCGAATCCTGGGTCGTTGGACTCGAACACGATGTTTCCCCAACGGTCAAAGACCATTACGCTGAATAGTTCTTCACTGAAGCCCTTACCCGATATCTGCCAAACATCGTTGATTCCGTCACCATCAGGTGTAAAGGCATTTGGGGCATAGATGACCATCTCATCAATAATCAGAAGGTAAGCAGCCGTGCTGTCAACGCAACCCCATTGGTTTGAGGCAATCAGATACACAAGGTATTGGCCTGTCTGTTCTTCCGGAAAGGCATATTCAGGTTCGTCTTCAGTGCTGACGTCCAGATCCGCGAAATTCCATTCATAGATACCCGCATCAATGGACAGGTTTTCGAATTCAAAAGTTGTGGATGGAAGTACTGCCACATCCGGAGCCCAGTCAAAACTGGCCATAGGCATAGGGAACACGATTAGCGGATTTTCGAGCGTATCGCTGTATATGCAGCCATCATTGGTTTCCAGAACCATATAGGGCTGGTATACTCCTTCGAGATAGGTGTGCGAGGCACCGGGAACGCTGGACTCCGCATCGCCATCGTCAAAATACCATGTCATCGAGGCTACCTGATCCAGGTTTTGGGTATTGGCCAGAAAATCAACGGTAAGAGGTTCGCAGGCAAGAGTCGTATCAATGGTGAAACTGGCGGGGATTATCTCAAAAGGAACAACTGTCGTACACTCTGTCACTACTTCGCCACATTGGTCTGTCACTGTGAGACAGTATTCCAGAGCTTCATCCACGGTAATACTGATATTTTCTGTATTCCAGGTATTGCCATTGGCATCGATCCATTCGTAGATATAAGGCTCAATACCCTGATCCACTGATGTGGGTGAGAGAATTATGTCATCGCCGGGACAGGCAGAAGGCTCAAGAGGCATGATAACTTCAAGTCCAGTGGGAACAGTTACGGTCATCTGGTCCGAACTGCCGCAATCAGGGTGTCCCACGGGATAGCCTGTCAGCGTGAACACAGTGGTGCCTTCTATGCTCGTGAGGGTCGGAGAGGGGATATTCGGATTGTCCAGATACTGACCTGGCGTCCATTCCCAGATATACTGTGGCGCACCTTCGGTACAGGAAACCTCATATTCCCATTCGTCGAAGAATCCTGCTTCACAGGAAACGCTGCCATCAGAAGTAAAACCAATGGTCAGACAACCGCCTGAGTTTGTGGCTGTCCAGGACTGACCAGTGGCATCCCCCGTATTCCAGACTGCCAGAATAGGTGAGGATGTGTTTGGCCCGTCGTAGACGGTGAGCGTTTCAAAAAAGCCCTCCATCTGTCCGGAAATAAATGAGAATGTCATGTATGTGACGCCATCACCTTCATCGTCCGGACAGAAAGTCCAGGTGAAATTATCCGAGTCTCCATAGCAGTAATTGAAAATACCGCCGTCCTGCGAGCAGCTAGGTGCCGGCATATCCACCCAGCCTCCCTGCAGATCAATTTCAGTGCAACCGTATTGCAGATCGGGCCCGGCGCTGACCAATGGGCTTTGGTTGATTGTGATGGTTATGGTAGTGTCGAATACGCATCCAAAGCTGTTGACAACAGTATAGGTGTACTCATAATCTCCGGGAGCCGGTGGCTCTGCGAAAAGAATGTCGGCATTGTCGTCCAATGAGTTAATGAAAGGACCGGTCCAGTATGAAGAATCAGCTTCAATTCCTATGGTTGGGGTGAACGTCGTAATGCCAGGATAGAGGGCAGGGTTGAGGTTCAGACCCCAATAGAAGATGTATCCGTTGTCGATGGCGAGATTATCAGTTACTGTGAATGTCCATTCACCATTCAGCGGACAGCCCACCAGATCACATAGATCTCCGGCAGCCTCGTAGGTTCCGCTGGGAAGCGAACCACCAAATCCACCGGCATTCTCGCCCCAGGTACCGTTGGTGGCATCCGGCGACCAGAAGTAATCCCAACCCACACCAGGTGTAGTGCTTTCATCATCAATGGCCTCACCGAGGAAGGTTCCGCCGCCACCATTGGTTCCCCATTCCACCAGGTTCACAGATGTCCCGTCCGGACAAGTAATGAGCAAGCCCAGGTCACCCATATAGCTGTGTTCCATATTGACCACAATGGACAAAAGGTCATCACAGTTTTCAAGCACGGCATCTGCCTCAAAGAAGTCGAAAACGAGTGAGGTAGAATAGCTGAAGCCAGCTCCGTCTGCGAGATAAGTCTCTCCGGCCACAACCTGCGGCGGGAGGGCGGTCCAGGTAACACTTTCGGTTTCGCCGGCATCGAGCTGGAATTCTTCACCCAGACAAAATTCAGTGGTGATATCGCCCAGACCGCTGAAAATGGGTACTGTGCTGACCAGCACCTGCAGCGGAATCACGTTAAGGCTTTGGCAACCATTGTTGTCCTCCACCGTGAGGGTTACAATGTACTCTCCCGGCTCATCGAAAATGTGAGTCACGTTCGGACCACTGGTACTGTCGATCTGTCCGTCATCAAAGTTCCAGATGAACTGTGCCAGACTGAACCCAGGCTCGGCATAGCTGCCGGCATCTGCAAACTCAACAGGGGTGTCTCCGCAAACAGTAACAGATTGTTCGATGCCCTGTGGAACGGGATAAGCGATTTCGGCAGCAGATGTGGGAGGAGCGCATGGAGTCGTGCATGATACACTCGCCTCAAAGCCCGGACTTGTTGCATTGGCATTACCGTTGTCCTGAAAGACCAGGGTGAGGCAGCCCGTAGTATTGAAAATGGTACCTGTTACGTCAAGTCCCTGAAGGTCGTTGCTGGTGTAGCTTCCGAGCGATGGGGCGCTTGTGTTGTCTCCGTCGAATATGATGAGGTAGTCGCTGTTATTCGGATTTGGGCTGGTTTGCAGGTTGAAAGCACTGAAATGCAACTGAATAACATCACCGGGAGTATCCGGGCAGATGGTCATCGTGAAATTGGCGTCAGGGTAGGCATTTCCACCTCCGGCGTCGAAAATGGTTCCGCTACAAATCTGAATGTCGACGTTGTCCATGCAGTAGTTGCCAACAACGTCGCATCCGGTCTGAGAAAAAGCGTCGTTTATCAGGGTGGTCATTGCCACAACAGATAAAATTCGCCTCCAGAATAAAGATGGTTTCACAGCTAAAGGTTGAATGAGGTGCAAAGAAAAGACCTTCTGATAACCATTCGGCTATCGAAATGGTTGCCTTTGTCAATAATTTTCCCTGTTTAAACCTTTACTTGTCAGTTGAGTCCAAACGAAAACCAAAATTTATGAAGTATCCCATTCTCCGATCGGAATCGCGTTTCCTGATAAGATTGTCCGGCAAATTGGTGATTTCAGGCCTCACATTGGTCCAATTTGCTCAGGCACAGGGCCCGGAAGTAACTACCTGGCTCCTCAATGAATCAGGCGAGACCGGCTATGGTAATATTCCAAGCAATGTGCAGACAGTATATTATACCGACGAGGATGTTTTTGTCAGTTGCACCTGCATTCCAGGCTATGATATTGGTCCATGGGCGGGAAATCCCAATACACCTTCTAATCAGGACTTTACCTTCAAAATTACGCGAAACCCACAGGAGAATACCGGAGCT
>JBEAZL010000001.1:0-3309 GCA_041170085.1 Bacteroidota bacterium | reverse complement strand
CTCAGTTTTCAGCTGACAGCAGAGCCCAACCCGGGCTTCACATTTGAAGGTTGGTCGACATACGATTCAGCGGAAATTTTCGGACTGGGTTCTGAATGGCACTACATCGACAACGGGAGTGATCTAGGTACCACCTGGCGCGATTTGAATTTCGACGACTCTTCATGGTCTGTAGGTACTGGTGAATTCGGTTATGGCGACGGAGATGAAGCGACAACCGTATCATACGGACCTGATGCGGGAAATAAGTACATCACCACGTACTTCCGCAAGACGTTTGAATATACCGGAGACGATAGCTACCCGGTAAGCTGCATTCTCAATGTTCGTCGCGATGACGGTGTAGTGGTTTATCACAACGGAACCGAAATTGCCAGAAGCAACATGCCGGGAGGTGATGTGAATTATCTGACCACTGCGATTGAAGCCATTGGCGGAGACGGAGAAACTGCACTTACCGAATTTCTGGTTGAACTCCCACTGGTAACTGGTAACAACGTCATTGCCGTAGAAATACACCAGCAAAGCGGAACAAGCTCAGATATCAGCTTTGATGCGTCGCTTTCCATGCTTACGCCATCTGACGTCATCATCTCAACCGATACGACCATCAACCTTTACCTTGGAGGTGATGCCGGCTACATCGCCCGCTACATACCTACAGGTGAATGCCTGCTTCCTCCTGTAATCAGTGAGAACATGACACTGACGATTGACTGTTCGCCCTATCTGGCCAGTGGTGACACCTACATTGAACCAGGCGTGAGCGTTACCGTAAATCCCGGAGTTCAGGTATGGTTTCCTGAAAACGCACGCCTCGTGGTACAGGGAGATCTCCAGGTCAATGGCACAGAGGATATGCCAGTGTTGTTCAAGGCCAATTCGGCATACGGAGCAGAGTCGTGGGGAAACATCTCCTTCGAAAACTGTACTGATGTGAACCACCTGACCTATCTCGAAGTAAGAGATGCCACAGAGGGTTATCACCCCATTCATAACAGGGCTGCCATATCAGGATGGTTCAGCGAGATTGTCCTTGATCACGTTACGTTGACAGAGAATTTCTCAAATCCTATCTTCGGAGAATACTCCTCCTTCACACTGACCAACAGCCTCATTCATTCAGCCGTTACAGGAGACCTGATCAATGTTAAATACGGAGACGGATACATCAGTGACTGTGTGTTCATTGGAAATAATCAGCCCGACACTGATGCGATTGATTATGACGAGGTAATCGACGGTGTTGTTAGAAACAGCAGAATCGAAGGCTTCTACGGATTCAACAGCGACGGACTTGATCTTGGCGAAGAATGCGTGAACATTCTCGTAGAAAATTGTCTTATCAACGATTGTACAGACAAGGGCATTTCAATCGGACAGAGCTCGTCGGCAGTGGTGAAAAACACAACTATTGTTGACTGCAACCTGGGTTTTGGTATTAAGGACCTCGGTGTAGCCGAAGTGGACCACCTCACGCTCTACTCCAATGTAATCGGTATGGAGTGCTATGAAAAGAATCCCGGACTGGGAGGCGGATATGCCACAGTTACGAACTCCATATTCTCCAACTCAAGCCAAACGCCGGTTTATCTGGATGATCTGTCCGAATTCTCAGCCAGTCAGTGCATTTACGACACCGATACCATGCCGGGTGAAACAAACTGGTATCTCGATCCGGAATTTGTATCGCCAACCTTCTATGACTTCCATCTTGAAAGCACATCCGGAGCCATTGCAGCCGGCACTGACGGCCTGGATCTGGGAACCCTTGATCACACCTTCACTTCAGATGTGAAAATCATGGTTTCAGAGATCATGTATGACAACCTCGGGAATCCTGACAAAGAGTACATCAAATTACTTAACGCTGGTTCTGTGACCGTGGATCTTAGTGGATATGTACTCGAGGAAGCTTTTGACTTTGTGTTTCCCGAAGGAACACAAATTTCACCTGATGAAGAGATCACCATTGCGCGCGATATCACCCTCTTCCCTGATATGACAGGGCAGATGTACCAATGGACAGCTGGCCAGCTCAACAATGCAGGAGAAATGATCATCCTGAAAGAACAGCATGGCATCATCATAGACCACGTGCTCTATGACAATGCACTTCCATGGCTCACACTGAACGACACAGACCAGTACCTTTCACTTGTATCCCCCATGCTGGACAATCACTTCGCCAGCAGCTGGGAGCTACTGCCGGAACCAGTCATGGTGAACGAGTCGCAAATCACATCCATTGCTCTTTTCCCGAACCCTGCTTCTTCACAGATCTCAATCATATCTGATGAACCCATTTCACACATTGAGATCAGGGATGCATCAGGAAGGGTACTGCTTTCAGGATCTCATTCAGGAATGAATGTGACACTGGATGTGGACCATTTCCCGGCCGGAGTTTATTTCGCCAGTATTAATCACACCCACCGACTACGGTTCGTTGTGAAACCATAATGCAGAGATTACTTATGACGATCAAATCCGTTGTTTGCGGTTTGTTGCTTCTTGCAACGACATGTTCCATAGCACAAACATTTAATTCAGAAGTAAACCAACTGGTACCTGACGATGGTAGCTATCAGTATCTGCCGGTGGAAATCAGTGGCCTCCCGGACCAGCTCAATTCAGACCTCGGTCTGGTGCAGGTATGCCTTAACATCGACCATCCATGGAACAGCGACCTTGAAGTAAAGCTGGTTGCTCCCGATGGAACATCTATCCTGCTGTTCGCGGGTATTGGTGGCGACAGTGACAACTTCGTGAATTGCTGTCTGCGCTTTGATGCAACAGAATATGTTTCGAACCAATGGGCGCCGTACACCGGAACCTTCCTGCCCATGGGGAATCTGGCGCTGGCGAATAACGGTCAAAATCCGAACGGAACATGGAACCTCCTACTGCACGACACCTATCCTGGCGCAGATCAGGGATTCATATACAACTGGAGCATCACTTTCGAGCCCAATGCACCGGAATTCGAATTTCCGCTTCAGTCAACTTACCTCCCCATAGTTAAAATAAACACAGGTGGTCAGGCCATACCCAGTGAGCCAAAGATTCTTGCCTCCATGCAAATCATCAACCATGGTGATGGCGAACTCAACTACCTCACAGATACGGACTATCAATACGAAGGCGATATCATGGTAGAGCTGCAGGGATTCACCGGCCCCTGGTATCCCAAGAAAAATTATGATTTCGATCTCGTAGATGAGAACGGAATTGAAATTGACACCAATTTGCTTGGAATGCCCGATGAGAATGACTGGATCCTGAAAGCAGAATATCTCGACCCTACCC